>JBFFSH010000045.1:0-19846 GCA_041572575.1 Thermodesulfobacteriota bacterium | reverse complement strand
GAGGGATTTATTAATTAGCCATGCTGCACGTATATGTGAGAAAATTATAGATGAGCAGATCATAAGCCATAAATATTCGGAATTTAGAGGAGGATTTGCAGTCGATGGAAGGATCACACCAAGCTCCATACGACTGGAAGGTCTGCTTGCAGCAAGTGCCTTTCTTCCTAATGAATATAGAGAATTTATGAGAATTAATAGTGCTATTGATAGAGGCATCTCATTTCTTCAAAGAGCACAAATAGAAGAAGGCCAGTATGCCGGAGCTTACAGGCGAGCACTAAGAAAGCTCGATGGCGACACAGTAACTATAAGAAATTTTAATAGACGTGTTACTGAAATAAGAATTGATTATGTTCAGCATGCTTTGAGTGCGCTCCTGGGTTATGTCAATTATTCAGCTAGCCGGAATATGCATAATTCAATTAGTTAGAAATATTTCTAATTTCGTTTAAATTAATTAAGAATATGTCTGTAAAAAATATAAATGAAATAGAAAGTGAAGAAGTCTCAGCCGGCAAGGATACCACAAGGCAGGTACTAATCGGTTCAGATCAGGCACCCAACTTTGCTATGAGAAGGTTTGTGATAGAGCCTGGAGGATCGATGCCAAGACACAAAAACTCTGTAGAACATGAGCAGTATGTTCTAGGCGGAAGGGCAAGAATAGGCATTGGGGATAAAACCTATGAAGTTAAGAAGGATGATACTGTCTTTATACCTGCAGAAACTCCACACTGGTATGAATGTTTGGGTGATGAGCCTTTTGTGTTTATATGTGTTGTGCCAAATGCCGAAGACAAAATTGAGCTTGTAGAGCAGAGTAGTTGTTGAAAAAGTTAAAAGCACTTATAGCGTATCTGCTGTTTTATCCAACATTACTTTGGACAGTTTTTCTTGGCAGAGTATTAAAAACAAGAAACTGGTGGGATGAAATAGACGACTGTGTAATCCTTGGGGCAATCCCATTTAGCTCTGATGTCTCGAGGCTGAGCGAGATGGGGGTCAAATGTGTTGTTAATCTTTGTGCTGAAAGCAGTGGCCCCACAGCACTTTACAAAAAATATAAAATTGATTATTGTAATATACCAACAATAGATTTTACATGCCCAGGTGTTGAAGCTATTGCAAAAGGTGTTTTGAATATTGAGCGGTATAGGGATAAGGATGAGAAGGTGTACATTCATTGTAAGGCAGGACGCGGCAGAAGCGCTACAATTGTGTTTTGCTGGCTTGTATGTGTTAAAAACTATAGCACAGAGCAGGCAATGAAACTTTTAATTGATAAAAGGCATCAGGTTAATAAAAAACTTCATAATAGACAGCATGTAAAAAAATATATAGACCAAAATTCTAACTGATATTATTACTGTTATTCATTGATGTTAAAATCTTATTTCCCAATTTACAAAAAATCTGAAACTATAAAATATATAATTTTTGCTTTAGTCTTTGCTGTATTTTTTAGCATTGCATCTCATGCGGTAAATGAGCAGCAGGATACAGACTCGGTTGCAGGTGTAATCAAATATAAACTGGACTCCAAACATAAACTTCGTATTGGGGATGTACTAATTTCACCAAAGACAACACTTGCAAGTTTTTATAAGTCCCGGGGATTTAAACCTGCCTGGGAGAACATGGACATAAATTATCTGATGAAGTCTCTTTATGAAATAGAAACAGAAGGACTGCGGAAAGAAGATTATTTTTATACAGAGATAATTGATTTAATTAAAGCAGAAGAATCCGGAAATCTGGCAAAGATTGAAAATAAGGCTGATCTTGAAATATTGCTATCCTATTCCTTGTCAAAACTATTTGATCATTTGCAAAACGGTAAAATTGATCCCAAAAGTCTCAAATCTGAGTGGGATATAGATAAATTTGCAACTCCAAGTAGGTATATGCTTCTAACAAAGGCGCTCGAATCTACAAATCTTTATGAATTTATAGATTCGCAAAAACCAAGTCTTGGTTATTATAATACTTTAAAAAAGGCTCTTAGCACTTATAAGGAATATAAGAAAAACGGCGGCTGGGTTAAGGTTGCTGGTGGCAGAATCCTTAAGCCCGGAATGTATGACAAGAGAGTACAGGCACTGAGAGACAGACTGCTTGTTACTGGTCATCTATCCAGTTCTCAAAATTTTGAGACTGTGCAGTACGATGAGCAGCTCGTAGAAGCCGTAAAGAAATTTCAGCTTCATCATAACCTTATCACAGATGGAGTGATCGGTCCTAATACACTAAAAGAATTAAATATAGGCGTAGATGACAGGATTGATCAGATTAAAGTAAACCTTGAGCGTGCAAGATGGGTGCTAAATAATGCAGATCAAAAATTTGTCATAGTTAATATCGCAGGATTCAAAGCTTATTATGCTGATAACGGTGAAATACTGTGGACTTCAAGAATTCAGGTTGGAAAACCATATAGAAAAACACCGGTTTTTAAATCCGAAATTCAGCACCTTGTATTCAATCCCACATGGTCTGTGCCACCCGGAATTTTCAGAAAAGATATACTGCCCATAATCAAAAGAAATCCCGGATATCTTACAAGAAGAGGCTTTAATGTTTATGATTATAACGGAAGGAAAGTATCTCCCTATTCTATTAACTGGGCAAGATATTCAGCAAATGTTCCCTATAGTATAAGGCAAAAACCCGGCAGAAGAAATGCGCTTGGGAGGGTTAAATTCATTTTTCCAAACGACCATTTTGTTTACCTTCATGATACTCCCAACAGATCGCTGTTTAATAAGGACATTAAAACATTTAGCTCCGGTTGCATTCGCGTGGAAAAACCATTCGAGCTTGCAGAATTACTGCTAAATGATAATGAGAAGTGGAACCGGCAAAATATTCAAAAGGTTGTTGATAAACGAAAAACCAGGACGGTATTCCTCGATAAACCCGTCCCCATTATGATTCTATACTGGACAGCCTCTGCGGATAAAAATGGCAATGTGTATTTTATGAATGATATTTACAAGCGGGATAAAGCTATCTTGAAATTACTATAACCTATGAGATTTAATTCTGGAAAAGAATATATTCTAACAATATTTTATTATTTTACCCCTATATTTATTCTTTCAGATTATTTGTTTGGTTTTAATGTCAGGGTTTCAGGTCTGCAAAATTATGGTTCTTATAAAACTGTTTATTATATATTCTGCCTTATCTGTGCATTTCTTATCTATAGATATGAGGGTTATTCCTTAGTAATTGGTTTTATTGAAAGCATAATTAATCTTCTAATATTATTCATTAGCTTCCTTCTTCCATATTTTACTTATGCAAGCATTATTGCAGATGGGAATATTCAGGAGATTACTTTTTATGACTCTAAAATGGTTATTAATTTTATGATTTCCGGAATCATAGTAATATTCACATTCCAAAGTTCATTAAATAGATTAACAAACAGGATTGGTTTATAATAGGGCAAACTATGGAGATAAAATTCTGCGGTGCTGCAAGGACAGTGACAGGGAGCAGTCATCTATTAACCCTTGATGACGGCTATAAGATACTTTTGGATTGCGGTCTCTATCAGGGAAGGGAAGAGGAATTTAACGATTATAACAGCAAGTGGTTTTTTGACCCTGCTGAAATTGACTGTCTTATTCTTTCCCATGCACATATCGATCACTGTGGCAGAATCCCCAAACTTGTTAAAGACGGGTTTAAGGGAAAAATTTATTCAACCGCGGCTACAAGGGATCTATGTGCAGTTATGCTTATGGACAGTGCCAAGATACAGGAAAATGATGCTAAGTATATAAATAAAAAGAGAAGAAAAAAGAAACTGCCCGAAACTGCTGAACCGCTTTATACATCTTATGACATAGTTCCTGCAATAGAGATGTTTGTGGGTATTAGTTACGGTATCAAGTATAAAATTAGAGAGGATATAGTTCTTGAATTCAGAGACAGCGGTCACATTTTTGGCAGCGCCAGCATTACGCTTGATCTCAAAGATAAAGACGGAAATAATAAGCGGATCGGTTTTAGTGGAGACATAGGCAGGCCAAACAGGCCAATTATAAGAAACCCTATGCCAATGGATGATCTGGACTATCTGATTTGTGAATCGACCTACGGCGGGCGCAGGCATAATTCGCTTCCAAAAGATATTGAGGGATTGCTTAAAACCATTCAACATACTTGTATAGAAAATAAAGGAAAGCTCATAATTCCTGCATTTAGCGTAGGAAGAACTCAGGAAATCGTATACACGCTTGATAGGCTTGAGACCGAGGGAAAGCTTCCACATATACCTGTCTATGTTGACAGCCCTCTATCTGTAAATGCTACCGAGATTTTCCAGCTTCATCCCGACTGTTTTGATGCTGATATACTGGAATATATGCTTATGGATCCAAACCCGTTTGGATTTAATAATCTAAAATATGTAAGAAGCGTAGAGGAATCTAAAAGACTTAACCGCAGTGACGAGGCTTGTATTATCATTAGCGCCTCGGGGATGATGACAGGCGGCAGGATCATGCATCATATTTTTCATAATATTGATAATAGTAAAAACACGATTTTCATCGTGGGATACTGTGCTCCCCATACTCTTGGCGCAAGAGTTAGAAGGGGCGATAAAAAAATAAAAATTTTTGGAGAGACAAAAAAGGTAAAGGCATCAGTAGAAGTTGTTGATTCATACAGCGCTCATGGTGACCAGGATGAGATGCTTGAGTATCTTGATAACCTAGACCGCACCAGGCTTAAAAACATATTTTTAGTACATGGCGAATTAGACAGACAGGAAATTTTCAGGGAAGCTTTACTGAAGAGTGGATTTGCAGATGTGCAGATACCCGGATTGAATGATGTAGGAACTTTGAAATAATCTTAAATATTGTATTAACAAATTTTATATATACTGGGAAGTGTATTATGGAAATAAAAGAAATAACAACTGATGAAAGTATTACACATCTGGAACTTATAGGACGGTTAGACCTTAAGGGAGTAGAACAGGTGGAGCTTAAATTTACTACACTTGTAGCCGCAAAGGCAAAGCCTAGTCTCATTGATTTAAGCAAGCTTGAGTTTATAGCCTCACTCGGACTTAGAATGTTTTTAAGCTGTGCAAAGACGCTTAAAAGCAAGAATGCAAAGCTCGTACTCTATAAACCGACTGCCCAGGTGCTGGAAATTCTTACATCAGTGGGTTTTGATAAGCTAATTCCAATCGAAGATGATATGGATAAGGCAATGCAGATACTAAAAGAGGCCTAAATAGTTTTATTCTTTTATTGATAATATGTTATTGAAACAAAAAAACTGCTAAGCGGTTTAATAATTATTATGCTGCGTTGTTTTATTTTAAATACCAATCAGTGAGTGCATCTAATTTCTTTACTCTTAATGGTTAAATGTATAAAATAACGGGATAAATATCCAATCTATATACCAAGAAAAAAAATGATAAAAAATATTTTACCAGGTCTTCTACTTCTTGCTGTATTGATTATTCCCTGCATTTCCAATTCTTCACCACTTAGTGAATGCAATAAAGAATCTGAAAATAAAAAAGAACTTTCCAAATGTCTTGATGCAAAGCTTAAGAAAGCTGAGGCAAGTCTGGACAACAAAGTCTTGGAAATTCGTAAGAAGATGGAACAAAAAAGCATAAAATCAAACCAAATATATCCAATCAGATCATTTAATCTCTCCCAGCAGTCATATCTAATTTATAGAAAAACAAACTGTAACTGGTATTTTGATAAGTCATTTCCAGGTTCGGGCTCAAGTGAACTTCTTAAAAACTGTCTTATAAAGATGACGCTTGACCGCATATTAGAGCTCGACAGCAGTATAGAAACTGTAAATCCATCAGCAGATAAAACTGATAAGAGTAGCTCCAGTTCGAATAACGATAATAATAACAACCGTAGCAATGCTGCTAAAACCAATACATCATCAAATAAAAAACATAATAATGATACAGATAACATAAGACAGCAGCAAAGAGATTCAGATAACAGAAAACACTCGGATAACAACAACCGTGCCGCTGATACAAACTATGCAGATACGGATAAATATGACAATTTGGATGAAAGGTGCTATATAAAGCCTGATCCCGGAACTTGTGAAGAGTTTATTATGAAGTATTTCTTTTATCCAGAAGGCGGTAACTGCAGCTCATTTATCTGGAGTGGCTGTGGTGGTGTAGTCCCATTTGAGTCAATGGCAGAATGCAAGGAAATCTGTCAATAACATAATAGAAATTACTGATTTTTGAAGATGTCCTGCTGAATAAGTACCTTTTTTTAATTACTTAAGTAAATTGCATCTTTTTTCCGGTTTTATTCATCCTATTTACATTAATTGGTTATTAACACATGGAACTTGCAATATTTATAGTAGTTGCGGTTATTTTTCTAGCATACAGCAACGGAGCAAATGATAATTTTAAAGGGGTTGCTACGCTTTTTGGAAGTAGAACTCTTGACTACAAAAAAGCACTATACTGGGCAACTGCCACTACGTTTTTTGGATCGCTCTTTTCGATATATTTATCAAATGGACTTATCAGTGCCTTCAGTGGCAAGGGGCTTGTATCACCCGAGGTAATTTCAAACACCTCATTTGTAATTTCTATAGGACTGGGTGCAGCTAGTACCGTAATGCTTGCAACAGTTATTGGAATTCCTGTTTCGACCACACATTCTCTTATAGGTGCCCTAGTCGGAGCAGGTATAGCATCTGTAGGAAGCGTAAATTTATCTAATCTGGGACAAAGCTTCTTTTTGCCTCTGGCTGTAAGTCCATTTCTGAGTTTTGGTCTCACAGCTCTTGTATATCCTGTATTTAAAAAAACAAGACAGACCCTTGGTGTTGAAAGACAAACCTGTGTGTGTGTATCTGAAGGTTCATATGCGCCTGTGATGATGAGAACAGACGGCTCTGTAGTGCTAAAAAGTTCTGGGATTCAGATTGCTGCTGGCAATCTGGATGATTGTGAACAGAGGTATAATGGAAAACTCCTGGGTATTGGTGCCCAGACTGTTTTAGACTGGCTGCATTTTTTGTCATCCGGGATGGTGAGTTTTGCAAGGGGTCTCAATGACACGCCAAAAATAGTTGCACTTTTAGTATCGGCAAAGGCTGTGGGTATTGATCTTAAGCTTGCCATGGTCATAGTAGGGGTGGCTATAGCTTGTGGAGGACTTCTAAGCGCAAAGAAAGTGGCCTCTACCATGAGTGATAAGATCGTGCCCATGAATCATGGTCAGGGATTTACAGCAAACCTGATAACAGCACTTTTGGTTACCGTGGCCTCTAAATTTGGTATTCCCGTGTCTACGACTCATGTTTCCTGCGGAAGCCTGTTTGGGCTGGGAGCAGTTACAAAACAGGGCCGTTGGAAAGTAATACGTACTATTATTTTTGCCTGGTTTATAACCCTTCCTGTAGCAGCTCTTTTTTCTTCCATTGTTTATTTTATTGTAAGCTAGATATTTGCATCCTTATTCGTTAATCTAGTCTCATATATATAAATTTTGGAGATAATGATGAAAAAAATAGTGGGAATTCTATGTGTATTTGCCATTCTTTATTCCCTGCCGGCCATTCTTTCAGGGGATGATGAGGATGTAGAAGTAAATTTAGAGGTATATGAAAAGGCAACATTTGCAGGAGGCTGTTTTTGGTGCGTGCAGCCGCCATATGACAAGCTCGAAGGGGTTATAAAGACAACTGTAGGTTATACGGGTGGAAAAGAGCAAAACCCCACATATAAACAGGTTGCCTATGGCAAGACCACACACACTGAGGCAATTGAAGTAATTTATGATCCCACGGTAGTCGGCTATGATAAGCTTCTAGAAGTTTTCTGGATGAATATTGATCCGACAGACCTGGGAGGTCAGTTTGTAGACAGGGGCTCGCAGTACAGGCCTGAAATCTTTTATCATAGTGAAGAGCAGAGGATCATTGCTAAAAACTCTAAGGAAAAACTTAATAACTCGGGCAGGTTTGATAGACCGGTAGTGGTTCCCATAACGGAGGCTACGACATTTTGGAAAGCCGAGGAATATCACCAGAAATACTACAAGAAGAGCCCTGTTGGCTACTATGCATACAGAAAAGGCTCAGGCAGGGATCAGTTTATTAACAAGTATTGGCCTTCAAAATAAAAGCGATCAATACTTTTTAAAAGATATTATTTATTATTTCTATAAATTCCCCTATTCTTCCAATTTTTACATTATATTTTTAAGCGAGAAACAACGTTTATAGAATATTACAATTTGTCTGGCCTGCTTCTATAACTCCGCTTGTAATTAGGTAAAGTAATCATAATCTAATGTCTACTGATTAATCAAACTAATGAAACGAGCGGCCAAAGTAGCTTTTCCTATTCCCAATTCTGAGCACTATCATTACCGGATACCGGATGATCTAAAAGACCTGGTTGCGCTGGGGCACAGGGTACTTGTGCCGATTAAGAGCAGGAAGGCTATCGGGTATGTAATAGGTCTTGAAAAACCACCGGCTGATATAAAGTTAAAAAATATCATTGATGTACTGGATGAAAAGCCGCTTTTTGACAAGAAAAGACTTTCTTTTTTTAAATGGATTTCAGATTACTATCTTGCGCCCATAGGTATGATTCTAAAGTCGGCCCATCCCGGGGGGCTTGGCCTGAATGTAAATAAGGTGATCAGCATAACCGAGCAGGGAAAATCCGCTCTTGATTCGGAGGCTACAGACCTTACAGAGCTTCAAATACTAAACGCACTTAGTGCAGGAAGTTTAAGCATAAATAAAATATTGGAGATAGTGCAGGGCAGTACAAACGCCGTTATAAATAAGCTTAAATTAAAGAATTTAGTACAGACTGAATATGCTCTGGACAGAAAATCCTATTTAAAAACCGAAAGATTCATTACATCTTCCGATAAGAGCAGGAATAAAGAATTATTTGACATAATTTGCAAAAAACGGCCCGCTAAGGCAAAGATTCTCGAATATATATTGAGAAATGAAAACATTGAGTACCCCCAGCTAAAAGAAGTGTTTGGCAATCTTTCCGGACACTTAAAGTGGCTTGAAGAAAACGGGTATATAGAAATAGAAACAAAAGAACTGATACGCGATCCTTACTCAGAGATTAAAATTACAAGAGAAAAACCCGTTGAGCTTAATGTTGATCAGAAGTTGTGCCTAAAAGAACTTAAAAGCGCAAGCAACAGCAAATCATTTTCCCCATTCCTTCTCCACGGGGTTACAGGCAGTGGTAAAACGGAGGTTTACTTGCAGGCTACCCAGCATGTTTTAAACAAAGGCAGGGAAGCTCTTGTGCTTGTACCAGAAATCTCTCTTACCCCTCAGCTTGTAAAAAGATTCAAGGCAAGATTTGGAAATAAAATAGCAGTACTCCACAGCGCGGTTAATGAAAGTGAGAGGTTTGACTCCTGGCAGAAGATTTCTGAAGGGAAGATAAAGATTGCCATAGGGGCAAGGTCTTCCATTTTTGCACCATTTAAAAACCTTGGAATAATAGTAGTTGATGAAGAGCATGAGCAGTCGTATAAACAAGAAGAATCCCCTCACTACAATGCCCGCGACTTAGCGCTCGTGCTTGGTAAGATTTATAGATCTGTTGTTGTGCTGGGTTCAGCCACCCCCTCGGTTGAAACCTATTCAAATTCTTTAAAAGAGAAGGTTAAATATCTAAGCCTTCCGCTAAGAGCTACAAACAGCACAATGCCAAGGGTTGAAATTGTTGATATTAAAAAGGAAAAAAACATAGTCATATCAGAGCCATTAAGAAAAGCTATTTGGGAAAATTTTAGCAGTGGAAATCAGACAATAATTTTTTTAAACAGGCGTGGGTTTTCATCGGTATTAGTATGCAGGGCATGTGGAGAGACTTTGGAGTGTCCCAACTGCAGCATTACCCTTACTTTTCACAAATCAGACAGCTCTGTAAAATGTCACTACTGTGGTCTTGATGAAGGCAAATTTAATAAATGCCTTAAATGCGGAAATTTACTTATTGAATATGGAATTGGAACGCAAAAGGTCGAAGAGGAAATAAAACAGATTGTGCCCGATGCAAGGTGCGCAAGAATGGACAGGGATGAAGTGAGGGGTAAAAAAGGATTAATTGATCTATATAATAAACTTCAAAAAAATGAAATTGATGTTCTTATTGGAACACAGATGGTAGCAAAGGGACATGACCTGGCGGGAGTGACACTTGTGGGGGTAATATCTGCCGATATGTCACTTTCTATTCCTGATTTCAGGGCAGGTGAGAGGACTTTCCAGCTGCTTACCCAGGTCTCTGGCAGGGCTGGCAGGGGAAGTAAGGAAGGCAGGGTAATAGTTCAGACGCTAAAACCTGATAACTCTGTTATTAAATTTGCCGCCGGGCAGGACTCTATTAGCTTTTTAAAAAATGAGCTAAAACTGCGCTCTGCTCTTGGCTATCCCCCTTTTGCAAAACTTGTTAATATTAAATTTACGGCAAGAACGGACAGTCAGACATCGGGTATCGCTAATACTACAAGAGCAATCGCATCAAAACTTCTCCAGAAATTTCCTCTGGATTCCATAGAGATTCTTGGTCCTTCTCCCTGCCCGATCAGTAAGATAAAAAATAAATACCGGTGGCAGCTTCTTATAAAATCCTCTGATCCAAAAGAATTGCACAAGTTTGCAAAGGGCCTGCAAAAGGCTCTAAGGCTTGCCAAGTTTCCAGTGGGAATAAGATTTGGTTTTGATATAGATCCCATGAGCTTTAATTAGTCTGTATAGCTTATCTGTAATTAAGTTTAGTGTTTTCGATAATGTGTTAAACTTCTATTTGTAGATATAAATTTAGTAGTGAGGGGTTAGAATATGAAGAAAAAAAGAAAATCTGATCTAAATACTGCAAGAGCTCATTTTCAAAATGCTGCAAAAGAAGGCCTCATTGCCTCTGCTTATATGTTAAAGGGTATGAGAGAAATGTCTAAGAGCAAGAATTACAGAAAACAGATACTGGAAAATACCGGTGAATTCCTCGATCAGGGCCTTGATCTGTTTATCAAGTTTGCTGAAGCTGTAAATGAATGTTCTCAATCTTCTGAAAAATCATCTTCTAAATCTAAAAAGAAATCAAGGAAAATAGAAATTGACTGATGTTTATCCAGATGAAGTAAACGCCGGTAATACTCTTGATATATTCAGGCAGGTAAACAAAAAAGTATCTAAAAAAAAAGAGGATATACTGTTCCATTTATCCTCTTACAGCCGATTTATTGGCAGAGAAATTACAAGAAACCCCACAATTTTGGACTATTTAGTAACCTCAAAATATACCAAGAATCATAAACCATATGAAGAGCTGCTGAATGATGCTAACGAGATATCCAATAAATCGCAGAACATAAACCAGTTTCAGTCTGAAATTAAAAGGTACAAATACAAAGAATTTGCAAGGATAATCCTAAAAGATATAAGAGACAGCAGCGTGTTCGTGCAGACAATGCAAGAACTTTCAGATCTGGCATCAGCCATTGTAAGCTCAGTGCTCTTTTTCCACTCCAAAGATGATACGAGTATCTGGGATAACTTTGTAGTTATTGCAATGGGAAAGCTTGGTGGAAGAGAGTTAAACCTAAGCTCAGATATTGATTTGATATATTTATTTGATGGTACTGAGAACCTGGAACCCATATTTAAATTTGCAGAGAACATCACAAAAACTCTCAGCAACAGAACTGAAGACGGATTTTTGTACAGAGTCGATCTCGGGCTAAGGCCTGGCGGGGGTAAAAGCCCAATCGCAGTGTCTTTAGAGGGCTCTTTGGAGCACTATAACTATTGGGGTGATACGTGGGAGAGGGGGGCTCTTATAAAAGCAAGACCAATTGCTGGAAATCTTGAGCTTGGAAACAGGTTTTTAGAAGAGGTAGAAAATTTTATCTATAAAAGGCATCTCGATTATGCATCGATTGAAGATATAAAAGAGATGAAATTTAAGCTCGATAGTCTTCATAAGGTAGGTGACGTAAAGCTTGGGAAGGGAGGAATCAGGGAGATCGAGTTTTTCGTAAATGCATTTCAGCTTATTCACGGTGGAACCTTAAAACAGTTAAGATCAAACAGCTTATTGAAAACACTTGAAATATTAACCGAACTTAAATTTATCTCTGATGATATAAGGCAGACTCTGGAATCATCTTATATATTCTTAAGAAAAACTGAACACTTCATACAGCTTGTTGAAGAAAAGCAGACTCATGCGCTTCCCACAAAATCAGAGGATTTGCAACTGCTTGCAAAAAGGGTTGGCCTTAAAAATGAAAAGGAGTTTGCAAAAGAGTATTCCAGGATTACAAACAATGTTTCTGAAATCTACAATAAATTGTTCTTGGAGTCATCACAAAAGATTGAACAGAGTGGGAAAGAGTTTTGGGAGCTTGCCGATTTTTTAACTGAAGGGCATATATCCGAAGAGCAGGCCACAAGTAAATTAAGTGAGCTTGGATTTAAAGATCCAAAGACTGCCCTTATTATCATTGAAATACTCTTAAACCCTAAAAAAGGTGGCCTTACACAACGGGGCAGGTCGCTCTCTAGAAAAATTATACCAGTACTTCTTAAATATGTGATCTCCTCGGTAAACCCCGACGTGTCACTTAGAAACGTAGATAGGTTTCTTTCCAGTATTGGCTCCAGAAGTTCAATATACAGTGTGCTTCTTGAAAATCCTGAGATTTGTGCCCTTCTTTCGAAACTTTTTTCTACAAGCGCATATTTATCAGCATTTTTAATCAAACATCCCGAGTATCTTGATATTCTTACCCTAAGGAGTGTATGGAAAGATTATAAAAGCAGTGAAGAGATGATGGCCGAGCTTAGTGATACAGTAAAAAAAGAGCCTGACTTTGAAGGCAAACTGGATTCTCTAAGACGTTTTAAACATGTAGAAACATTAAAACTCAGCATGATGTATTTAAACGGCGAGCTTGAACCAGGATATTTGGGCAATTACATATCGATGATAGCCGATGCAGTCGTAAATGTAGGACTTGAGGTTGCGCTAAAAGAAATGAAGCCTGCTAAAAGCAGGAAAAAAGAAATTGTAGTAATAGGAATGGGCAAGCTCGGCGGAATGGAGATGGGATATAATTCCGATCTCGATGTTATTTTTGTCTATAATGGAGATGACCATGAATATTATTCAAAGCTTGGGCAAAAATTAATATCAGTACTTTCTATACCAACAGGAGAAGGTTTTGCTTTTAAAATAGATATGGGCCTCAGGCCTTCCGGCAATGCAGGAGCGCTGGTATCATCTCTGGAGTCATTTAAAAATCACCATAAAAAAGGAGCAATGCTTTGGGAAAGGCAGGCTCTGCTGAAGGCAAGAGTAATTGCCGGAGATAAACAGCTTGCAAAAAAAGTAATGAGTACAATTGAGAGTTTTGTATATAAACAGCCGCTGCAAGATGAATCAATAAAAGAAATATCGCGTCTTAGAAAAAGAATGGAGCTTGAGCTTGCAAAGGAAACTAAAACTAAATTTAATATAAAAACGGGTCATGGGGGGCTTGTAGATATTGATTTTATAGTCCAGTTATTACAGCTAAAGCATGGCGCAAAACTTAAAATAATCAGACAGACTAACACCATAGAGGCTTTAGCATCCCTTTTTAATGAGGCAATTATTAGTGAGAGTGAATTTAAGACATTAGATACAGGATACAAATTTTTAAGGCGTATCGAAAATGCCGTTAGGCTCATACAAGATAAGGCAACAAGTGATATACAAATAGATGATTTTAATAAAGCCGGCGAAATAATATTTAATACAAGCGGAGAGTCCCTGTTAAAAGAATATAAATCTGTTACTAAAAAAATACGGAAAATTTACAATTCCTATTTTTCTTAATATATTTTCAGAAGATATACTTTTATGTTTCATTCATGCTAGTAATTAATCCTTAATATTATTATAAATTGGGAGATATAGTTTTTTGAGCAAATTTAATAGATGTATTTTTATTATGGCAGATGGGGCAAGACCAGATGTATTCGCGCAGCTCCTAAGTAAAGGCGATCTTCCCAACATTTCAAAATATGTTGTAGAAAAAGGAACGTGCACTAACGCGGTTACTGTTTTTCCTTCTACAACAGGCCCGGCTTATACACCTTATTTACTCGGCAAATTCCCGGGCAGGTGTAATTTCCCAGGGATCAGATGGTTTGATAAGAAAGAATTTTCTAAAACCTTTTTCTCTTACAAGAGGTTTCGCAGTTATATAGGCTATGAAACATATTTAATGAACCGTGATATATCCACAGAGCACAAAACCATTTTTGAGATTATTCCAGACAGCCTTAGCATTCTAAATGAAATATCTAGAGGAATAACTGCAGGAAGAGACAAAACCAAATATTCAAAAATATATTATAAGCTAAAGAGCCATTTTACTGAAAAAACAAACGAAGTGGATGAGGTATCCAGGCGCATTATTCTGGATCATAGCACCAATCTGCCAGAGTTTTCGTTTGTGGTTTTTCTTGGTATTGATAATTACTCTCACCTTACTCACCCATTTCACAAACATGTTATGGATTCTTACAGCATAATAGATAATACAGTTGGAAAGCTTGCAAAGACTCTTTTAGAAACTAATAAGCTCGATGATACTCTTATACTTATTGTAAGTGATCATGGGCTCACTCAGACTCACTCACATTTTGATTTGCTGGAATTTATGAACGACAGTGGGTATAAAACTCTCTACTATCCATATGTTTTTCATAATTTCATTGGTGCTACAGCGGCAAATATGGTATCGGGCAATTCTATGTCCAATCTTTATTTTAAGGGTGAATCAAACTGGAATGGATTTAACGTACGTGATTTAAATGGTTTTGAAAACAAATTGGTACAAAGACCTGAGATTGATATACTTCTTTGCAGACAACCTGATAATAGAATTAAAATTATGAGTAAACGCGGCAGTGCTCGCACATGGATTGATTCAGAAAACAGAATTGGATATGAAGTTACAGATGGTGATCCATTTGGTTATAAATCATTGCCGGCTGTTATGAACAGCACAGAATCACTCCAATTAAGCTATAATACAGACTATCCCGATGCACTTTTACAGATAAACCAATTGTTTGAGTCACCAAGGGCGGGGGATATCGTCGTATCAGCAAATCTTGGTTATGACCTGAGGGCTAAGCATGAAAATCCCGAACACGGCTCTTCCCATGGTTCACTGCACAGGGATCATATGATGGTTCCAATTGCCATAAATGCAGATATAAATAGTGAATATCTCAGAACAGTAGATCTGTTTCCTACAGTGCTTGAGCTCTTGGGATATGATGTGCCGGATGCCTTAGACGGAAAGAGCCTAGTAAACTAACTACTTTTTAAGAATTAATTACTGAGTTGGATTTAGAGAAAGAAAATTTAATAGATTTAACCAAGCAGCTTCTTGATTTCTGTTTCTACTTTATCTTCTTTTTGATTTTTGGACAGTGATATTTCCTTTATAAGCAGGCCGAGTGCAGAGTCCATTATTCTACGCTCACCAAAAGAAAGCTCCTTGCCGTTTTGAAGTAACTTTATCTCTCTTAGTACGGAAGCAACCTCAAAAATATCACCACTTTTGAGTTTGTCGGCATATTCCCTGTAACGTTTATTCCAGCTCTGGTTTCCGTTATTGTTGCTGGTATTAACTTTATCTTTGTTTCCAAGGATATTATATACACGCGGAACCTTGTTCTTTGCTACAAGAGGTCTTAACCCCACAGTATTTGCATTATCAGTAGGTACCATTACAGTTACTTCGTTGTCGAGTACCTTTAGGATATAAAACTGTTTTGCTGTACCACTGAATTCCTTGCTCTCTATACCTACCACTTCAACTACCCCATGAGCAGGATATACTCCGTTCTCTCCGATTTTTAGCATTAATTATTACCTTGTAAGATTTAAAACCCCTTGACTAGAACTAATAAAGTAGCATAAATTAGGGTGATGGTCAAACAGAGAAATAATATAATATTTGTAATTTACTAATAATTTTGATGACTTAAGCGTATTGGGTAGATACTCCATAGTATTGATGACTTATTTTTTAATTAAACATAATGGATAAATCAGAATGTGATGTGCTCATAATTGGCTCAGGAATTACAGGGCTTACTATTGCAAATGAGCTTATCAAAAGAAACTATGAAAACATTATTATCATAGATAAGGAAAGTCATACGGGTACCCACGCAAGCGGCAGAAACAGCGGGGTACTGCATTCAGGGGTGTACTATTCACCAGGCACTCTCAAAGCCAGGTTTTGTGTAGAAGGCAATCACCTCATGACAAAGTACTGTGAGGATAACAACCTCCCAATCAATACCGTTGGAAAGGTTATTGTAGCCACAGACGAAAAGAAACTGGAAAACCTGTATGAACTAAAAAGAAGGGCAGATCATGCGGGTGCAGTTGCAAATATCATAAATGAAAAAGAACTTGCTGAGATAGAACCAAATGCGTCTACCCTGCAAAAAGCACTATACTGTCCGGAAACTTCTGTAGTAAAGCCTACCGAAATTCTTAATCACCTTACTAATGCTCTTAGAGCAACAGGAAAGGTTGAAATTAAATACAAGACTTCATTCCACGGTCTTATTGGAAATAGCGCAGCCAGAACTTCGGGAGGGGAAATAAGGTATAAAAAAATTATAAATGCTGCCGGAGCTTATGCAGAAAAGATTGCACAGAAATTTGGACTTGCAAAGGACTATAATCTTATTCCTTTTAAAGGAACATATAAAAAATTAAAGAACGGGGCTTCTGAGCTTGTAAGGTGCAATATCTACCCTGTACCGGATCTCAATAACCCTTTTTTGGGCGTTCATTTTACTAAAAGTGTTGATGGAACTGTTTACGCAGGTCCTACTGCCATCCCTGCACTAAGTAGAGAAAACTATAATTTATTTGAAAATCTGGATGGAGAAACACTTGAAATTCTATTAAGGGATGGACTCTTAACTCTATTTAACAGGTCATTCAGGAGTGCAGCTGTAAATGAAATAAAGAAATATTTTGATCATTATTTTTACTCTGAGGCAAAGACTCTGCTTCCAATATTAAAACCTTCTGATCTGGAAAACAGCACAAAGGTTGGCATAAGACCACAGCTTGTACACTGGCCGACAAAAAAACTGGTGATGGATTTTATAGTACTTGGAGATGGAGATTCGGTTCATGTCTTAAACGCAATATCACCGGGTTTTACTACATCAATGGCTTTTTCAAAATATGTGGTGGATATACTTGAGGGTAAGGCAGACTAGATAGCAAGCTTAAGCTTGCTACTAACAAATCCATTTAGAAGAACTCTTCTAATGTTGGGGCTTCTTAGAATCTTTACAACTGTTCCACTGTGCCAGTCAAAATTCCCGCTTCTTGAGATATAATCAAAAAGACCGTCCTTGTTTACGGCTTCAAAAAGTTCGTCAATGGATTCGTCGCTAAGCTTGGAAAAGAAGTTATGAAAATACTGTCCGTGCTTGATTTCATTTCCTATTATATTTTTCCAGCCAGATTCATAATCACTTAATGTGTTTTCGGTAAAATCATCTTCAGTAAAACATCTGTCTATAACATCACAAGCGATCTCGGCACTAAGGATACCGTAGAATATTCCCCCGCCGGTAGTAGTTTTTACAAGCCCGGCAGCTTCACCAACTGCTATAACTCTATCCGAGTAGCTTTTTTCTATTGAACCAAATGAAATTCCGCGCTGTTTAAAATTGATGCAGCCACGATTTCTCTGCTGATCATAGTTTAGTTCAGTAAGCAGGTTTCCGATACACTCTCTTGAGTTACTTTCTGTCATAACTCCCACTCTTGTCCTGCCGTCATCAAGAGGAATTGACCATCCAAAGAAACCATCTGAATACTGGCTTCCCCAAAAGAGTTTTAATTTGTCACTAAGAATTTCATCTATTTCAACCTGTATTGCTTTTAGAATTTTCTTAGGTCTTCCAAAACCAAGTTTTGGATGAAGGTTAAACCTCACGCCTGTAGCAAGCACTAACAGCTTTGATCTGTATTTGTTAACTTTGTTGTCAAATGCTACTTCTGCCTCAATACAGTGTTCATTTTTTATGATTGATCTAACATTAGCTCCTGTATATATCCGAGCACCCTTTTGCTTAGCTATTTGAAAAAGTTCAAAATCAAATTTATGTCTGTCTACTACCGATACTGACTGTTCGGGGTGAGTATACTGAAGCGTGCTTCCATAGGGTGAAACAAGCTCGGCATCTTTTAGCTTTGCTACAATTGAACTTGTTGGAAGGTCGTAACGATCGAATACCTCGTTACTTATAACACCAGAGCAGATAACATCACTGCCAATTACATAGTTCCTGTCGAACAGTGCTACACTATAACCCTTATCTGACAGGAAAGAAGCTGCTGATAATCCGCTTGGTCCTCCCCCTACTATTATTATGTCAAAATCTGTTTTCAATTGTATTTATCTCTGGAAAATTGATATGATTTAAACATGAAAAAATGTATTAGTAACCATAAAAGTCAACTCAATATTACTAAAACTAAAGGCTTAGTGTACTAATAGAACAAATTATTGAGATCACAATAATATTAATAAAATAATTGAAATTTATTTATTGGAATCGTGATTTATCGATATATAATAAGTTCTCATTTTAAAACCCTGAGGAAATAAATTTAATGCCTGAACTAAAAATTATTAGAAATTACACAGAGAGGGAAAATTCACACACTCTACAGTCTTACTTATCTTCTGGAGGTTATAAAGCGCTTGCGCAGGCACTGAAAATGCAGCCTGAAGAAGTGATCGATATCATTAAGAAGTCGGGCCTAAGGGGAAGAGGAGGGGCAGGATTTCCTACGGGGATTAAATGGGGATTTATTCCAAAGGATACCAACAAGCCGGTTTACCTGTGTTGTAATGCAGATGAGAGTGAACCCGGAAGTTTTAAAGACAGGGAAATAATGGAGCAGGATCCTCATCAGATGCTGGAGGGCATAGCGATTGCATGCTATGCAATTGGTTCTCATAAGGCGTACATTTATATCCGTGGTGAGATGCCGTATGCTGCAAAAATAATCACTGAAGCGATTGAAGAAGCCAACACAAAGGCTTATCTTGGAAAAAATGTTAATAACTCCGGCTATGATATAGACATTGTCCTGTTCAGAGGAGCAGGCGCTTATATTTGCGGAGAAGAAACTGCCCTACTGGAATCAATCGAGGGTAAGAATGGTGAACCAAGACCAAAACCTCCATTTCCTGCTCAGGTGGGTCTTTTTGGATGTCCAACTATTATTAATAATGTAGAAACCCTTGCGTTTGTACCGCATATAATAAATAACGGCGCAGAATGGTTTTTAGGAATAGGAAAACCCAAGAACACCGGTACAAAGATATATGGCCTTAGCGGTCACGTAAATAAACCCGGGCTTTATGAGCTTCCGCTTGGGATACCAATAGGCCAACTAATAGAAGAATATGGCGGTGGAGTTCCAAATGGAAGGAAAGTGAAGGCCATGTCTCCCGGAGGCTCGTCTTCAGCAATACTGGATGCATCTGAACTTGATATGCCCATGGATTTTGATTCCCTTGCGGCAGTGGGTTCGATGCTTGGAACTGCGGGTGTAACAGTAATGGATGATCAGACCTGTATGGTTAGGGTTGCCCAGAATCTCGCACATTTTTACAGGGATGAATCCTGCGGACAGTGCGTACAGTGCAGAGAGGGTACATGGTGGCTTGAGATGATGCTTACAAAAATT
>JBFFSH010000044.1:0-20238 GCA_041572575.1 Thermodesulfobacteriota bacterium | reverse complement strand
TTACATGCCGGCACTTCCAATACAAACATTTGTATTAGCTTGCTTATCTTACTATTTGATAGTTTTGTATTCTTAAGTAACTTCTTTTGCATAGTTTCAGCTTAGTATACTTTGCTGTCCTATGCGAGCTCCTAAATTTAATGTGAAATAAATGTTAATAGAATGTTAAGAATAATACTTGTTATTGAAAAGAACTTTCACCGTCCTATACTAATCAAATAAACGATTATTTAGGAAGGAATAAAATGTCTGAAAAAACGATTGTAATTGTAGACGATGAACAGGATATAGTTGAGCTTGTAAGCCATCATCTCAAAAGAGAAGGCTATCTGGTAAAGGAATTTGGCAAGGGAAGAGAATTTTTCTCTTATATAGAATCGGTTATCCCGGATCTCATTATTTTGGATATTATGCTTCCGGGCATAGACGGCCTGGAAATATGTAAAATTCTAAAAAATAAGAAAAAGACTGCTTCTATCCCTATTATTATGTTAACTGCAAAAGCAGCTGAATCTGATGTGGTTGTAGGACTGGAGCTTGGAGCAGATGACTATGTTGTAAAGCCTTTTAGTCCAAGAGAACTAGTTGCCAGGGTGAAATCTGTTTTTAGGAGACTGGATAAGAAAGAAGATGATCATGAATTAATCAAGATCGGCCCACTTTCAATAAATTCTGATAAATATGAAGTATTAGTAGATGGAAAAAGCGTTGATCTAACTACAACCGAATTCAAGATTTTAGAAGTTCTTACCGAGAGAAAAGGCAGTGTATTCTCAAGAGATCAGCTTATAAAGAAAAAAAGGCTTTGGGGAGATGATAAGCTTGTTTATGACCGTACAATCGATGTTCATATTAAAAACTTAAGAGAAAAGCTCGGTGTTGCCGGCAATATGATAAAAACCATTAGAGGGATAGGTTATAAATTAGAAGCAATGTAAAAACCTATTAACTACTTTTTATTAATTAACTCTCATAGATTTCCTGACGTAACCTGCTGTAATTCAACAACATTTCATATCTGTACTAAAATATTTGTACAATATTAATACATATTTCTCACTTTCTTAACACAATCTTAACAATTGATGAGTTTAATTAATCAAAGAACGAAAATTATTAGGAGGTAGTACAGTGAGAATAAAATCTCAATTCATAAAGGTTTTAAGTTTCTTTATTGTTATATCAGCATTTGCTCTAAACAGTACAAATGCTTTAGAAGTAGATCCGGCACTTAGTGATTATGCAAAAGTAAGCGGTGTTTCAGGAAACGTTAGCAGCATTGGCTCTGATACCATGAACAATATGATGGCGCTTTGGTGTGAAGGATTTGCTAAGTATTATCCAAATGTAAAATGTCAGATTGAAGGTAAGGGCTCAAGCACAGCGCCACCGGCACTTATTGAGGGAACTTCAACATTTGGACCGATGTCCAGAGCCATGAAAAATAAAGAAGTAGATGCATTTGAAAAGGCTTTTGGTTATAAGCCAACCCCTGTTAAGGCGGCAATTGATACTCTTGCAGTTTATGTAAACAAGGATAATCCAATAAGCTGCTTAACAATTGCTCAGGTTGATGCTATATTTTCCAAGAACAGAGCCTGTGGCGGCCCGCATGATTTAGCTACATGGGGCGATGCAGGACTTACAGGAGAATGGGCAAACAAGCCAATAAGTAAATACGGCAGAAACTCTGCATCTGGAACTTATGGTTACTTTAAGAAAAAAGCACTCTGTAAAGGTGACTATAAAGACGACGTAAAAGAACAGCCAGGCTCAGCTTCAGTGGTGCAGGGCATTACTGAAGATATAGGTGGAATAGGTTATAGCGGCATAGGTTATAAAACATCCGGAGTAAAGGTTGTTGAAATTGCAAAAGACGGAGCAGAATGTGCAGGTCCTACAATAGAAAATGTAATGGCTAAAAAATATCCTCTGGCAAGATTCCTCTATCTATATGTGAACAAAGCTCCTAATACAGATCTTGATCCACTTAGAACTGAGTTCTTAAACTATGTTCTTAGTAAAGAAGGTCAGAATGTTGTAATAAAAGACGGTTATATTCCGGTACCAGCAAATATTGCTTATGGCCAGTATTAATGGAAGTTATTACTGAATCAGAAAAAAAAATAAATTCGCAGGCCGCCTCTAAAGAAAAAGCAATTAGAAAAAGGCGGCTTGCAGATAAAATTGCTACCGTTGTAGTTACATCAGGAGGGATAGCTATAATACTGAGTATTATTGCTATCCTTCTTTTCATTGGGATCGAAGTTGTCCCTCTTTGGGAAAAAGTTAAGACAACCGTAGCTAGTAATTTTGATCTAAATGAAAACAAATCTATATTTATACTACCCGCAGTACCACCATCCGAAAACTCATCATTAGCTCTTACACCAAAACCCGATATTGTAGCAATTGGTGTAGAAGAGTTTAGAGAAATTGCATATCTGATTACAGATAACGGATATGTTCATTTTATTGATTTAGCAAACGGTAAAAATTTAAAAAAAATACAGATACCTGCTCTGGCCGGAAAAAAGATTACATCCGCATCCGGAGCGATTGGTAACAAGAATTACACATTAGGCACTGAGGATGGTTATGTACTACCACTTACCGTTACATTTAATATTACATTTGATGAAAAACAGAAAAGAATTTTAACTCCCCGTATTATTGATGGTGAATTAGTATCAATATCTTCTGAACCCATAGTTTTTGCTGTGAGTAAAGAGGATGAAGAAGGTTCAAGCTCCACAGTCGCATATACAAAATCTGGACAACTACTACTTGTGACATTGGAGCAGACGGAGTCATTTTTTGGTGACTCGGAAATAACAGAAAAAAGAGCAAATTTAACTAATCAAATTGTAGATGAAAAAATAACAAGCCTGGCACTTGATGATTTACTTTATAACGTTTATGCCGGAACTGTAGACGGCAAAATTCTTAACTGGAATATTAAGGGCGGTAAAGCAAACCCAAAATTTGAAAAAGTCATAGATGCCTCAGACAGCCCCATTACACTTCTGAATTTTGTTCTTGGAAACAGGTCGTTAATTGTTGGAGATAGGTCAGGAAATGTGTCCACCTGGTTTAAGGTAAAGGATGAAAATAATATTGAAACTCTTACAAAAGTTCACATCTTAGCATCACATGCCTCAGAGGTTACCAGTTCTGCATCTTCTCCTAGAGATAAAGGAATAATAACAGCAGATGCCGGAGGGAACATTATTGTTCATCATACTACTTCTGAACAAAAGCATCTGGAGATTAAAGGTAAAGGCGACTATATAAAAAGTATTGTTATTGCGCCAAAGGCAAACGGAATACTTGCTATTACAAAAGATAACAATCTGTTTAATTACACTTTAAGCAACGAACATCCTGAAACCAATTTTAAAACTCTATTTGGAAAAGTGTGGTATGAAGGATACCAAAACCCTGAATACGTATGGCAGTCTACAGGTGGTACAGATGAATTTGAGCCAAAATTCAGCCTTACTCCACTTATGTTTGGAACGTTTAAAGGCGCATTTTATGCTCTTCTATTTGCGATTCCGATTTCTATTCTGGGTGCGATATGTGTATCACAATTTATGCATCCCACTCTAAGAAATACTATAAAGCCAACCATAGAAATCATGGCTGCACTTCCAAGCGTGGTGCTTGGATTTTTTGCAGGGCTTTGGATGGCGCCGCTTATGGAAAAGGTAATACCCGCTTTAATTGCAATGCCTATACTCATTACATTGTTTACGCTTTTTGCCGTTTACGGATGGCAGTTCGTTCCAAGGATTATTAAGGGAAGATTTAAGGAAGGCTACGAACTTTTTCTTCTAATACCCGTGATCATAATAGGGGTACTCGTATCACTTGGAATAAACGGGCCACTGGAAGATCTTCTATTCGGTGGAAATTATAAAGAATGGCTATACACGGTACTTGGGCTCCAATATGATCAGAGAAATGCGCTTGTAGTCGGCTATGCAATGGGTTTTGCAGTTATACCAATAATATTCACAATTTCAGAAGACGCTCTTTCAAGTGTTCCTCAGCATCTTACTGCAGGCTCGCTTGCACTTGGTGCCAATAAATGGCAGACAGCTATCAGGGTGGTTCTTCCAACGGCAAGTGCAGGAATATTCTCTGCCGTGATGATTGGGCTTGGAAGGGCTGTTGGAGAAACGATGATAGTGCTTATGGCCACAGGGAATACTCCAGTACTTGACTGGAATATATTCAATGGATTCAGGACACTCTCAGCCAACATTGCTGTGGAGATCCCGGAGGCTCCCCATGGAGGCACTCTTTACAGAATTTTATTTCTTGCGGCATTGCTACTTTTTATTGCTACTTTTTTAATAAACACGATTGCTGAGATTGTAAGAGACAGACTTAGAAAAAAATACGGACAGCTTTAATAAATAAACATAATGAAAAACTTCTTTAAATCCGGCGATCCATTTGTATGGCTTACAGGTACTGCGCTGATGTTCAGTCTGATAGCGATATTTGGTCTTTTATTTATCATTGCATCCAAAGGGCTCGGATTTTTCTGGCCTTCTGATATCGCTCAGGTCGAGCTTGTGGACGGCAAGAAATACCTTGGACAAATAAGCGGTAGAGAGAAAATTAGGGTTCCTAATTCCAAAGAAAAATCCAAAAAAACCAGGATACAGCTAAAAGTAGGCAACAGAGATATTTATGGATTTGATTTTAAGTGGATTGATGATGATCAAATTAAAAATATCTCTTATCCGGAAAATGCGTTTTTAATTGAACGACTCGAATGGGGAAATATGTATGGTTTTGTTACCGGGATCGATGAAGGAAGCAATATTGTTAGCAGTACTACAGAGCAATCAATTACAGAGCTTGCTGAAATACTTCCCAGGACTACAGCAAAATATAAAGAGATAAAAGAGATAGAAAAACATGATATAGGCGATATTAACTATGAAATGGAGGCAATAAGGCTTAAGAAAAAAAATTTAAATCAGTCTGATCCTGAGGATATTAAAACACTTGATAAACTAAATAAACAGTTTGCTGAGCAGGAAGAAAAATTTAAGATAGAAGAGAAGAAGCTTACTGCTTTATATACCGAGCTTGACCAATACAAAGTTAAATTAGAAACAGTTGATGGCAGAACAAAAGAGTTTTCTGCAGGATTAATAGTCCGGGCATACAGACCCAATTCCATGGGTACATTCAGTAAGTTGATGCTATACATGGATAAATTCTGGGAGTTTCTATCTGCTGATCCAAGAGAAGCGAACACAGAAGGCGGAGTGTTTCCTGCAATATTCGGCACTGTGATGATGGTGATAATAATGAGCATCGTGGTTCTTCCTTTTGGTGTATTGGCGGCTCTTTATCTAAGAGAATATGCTAGACAGGGTACAATGGTACGTATAGTAAGGATATGTGTGAACAACCTAGCCGGTGTTCCGTCTATAGTATTTGGAGTGTTTGCTGTTGGATTCTTCATTTATGGAATTGGTGGGGCAATTGATCAGATACTTTATAGTGATCAGCTTCCTGCGCCCACTTATGGTACGGGGGGAATATTATGGGCGTCACTTACTCTTGCTCTGCTTACAGTACCTGTAGTAATTGTTGCAACCGAGGAAGGGCTTGCGGCTGTTCCAAGAAATATAAGGGAAGGCTCCCTTGCGCTTGGTGCCACAAAGTTTGAGACGATGTGGAAGGTGGTTCTTCCAAGTGCTGCGCCTGCCATCATGACCGGGCTTATTCTGGCAATAGCCAGGGCTACCGGAGAGGTAGCACCACTTATGATTACCGGTGTTGTTAAGCTTGCTCCTGATTTACCCATTGATGGGTATTTCCCATTTGTGCATTTAGAAAGAAAATTTATGCACCTGGGGTTTCATATTTATGATGTGGGATTTCAGTCACCAAATGTTGAGGCTGCAAAACCTATGGTTTATACAACTACTTTTCTTTTGATAGTGATAGTCATTTTGTTAAATCTTGCAGCAATTGTAATTAGAAACAGACTCAAGAAAAAATATAGTTCATCTCAAATTTAGTAATATTTATTTAATTAAATTCACTAAATATAGTAAAATATTTTATGGAGAAGAATAACAATGAGTACAGCGTTAGAGGATACCGGATATACGGGAAATAAAATGGAAGAAAATCAATTAGAACAAAGCACTGATAATAAGCAAATTTCTACAGGACCGGCAGATAGTGAACAGCTTGAAACATTTATTAAACAGGATATAGAAGATCCATTAGTTGTAGTTAAAAACCTGTGCTTAAGTTATGGTGATAAACAAGCTCTATATGATATTAATCTTCTTATTCCCAAAAAGAAAGTAACTGCATTTATTGGTCCTTCGGGTTGCGGTAAATCAACCCTTCTTAGATGTTTTAACAGATTAAATGATCTAATTGATAATGTTACTATCTCAGGTGCAATTGAAATAAATGGTAGGGATATAAACGATCCAAACTTAGAGCTTACTGAACTTAGAAAAAAAGTTGGAATGGTTTTTCAGAAATCAAATCCTTTTCCTAAAACTATATACGAGAATGTTGCCTACGGAGCCAGGATTGCCGGTATAAACGAAAAAGACGAACTTGATCATATTGTGGAAAAAAGCCTAAAAGGTGCTGCCCTTTGGGAAGAGGTTCACGACAGATTGGATGAAAGCGCCCTTGGAATGTCTGGCGGACAGCAGCAGAGGCTCTGTATTGCAAGGGCAATAGCAGTGGAGCCTGAGGTGCTTCTTATGGACGAGCCCTGCTCCGCACTTGATCCTGTTGCTACTACAAGAATCGAAGATCTCATAACAGAGCTTAAAGAAAACTACACTATTGTCATAGTGACTCATAATATGCAGCAGGCTTCCAGGGTATCTGATCTTACGGCTTTTATGTATCTTGGAAAGATGATTGAATATGATGAAACACAAAACATATTTATAAATCCAACCATACCTCAGACCCAGGATTATGTAACCGGCAAATTTGGATAAAATCTCAAAATATAAATATATATAATATGGATAGAAAAAAAGTGCTTTTTGTATGTACACACAACTCTGCAAGGTCTCAAATGGCTGAAGGAATTCTAAACAGTTTTCATTCGGACAGGCTTCATGCCTATAGCACTGGCTCGGACCCTACACAAATTAATCCATATTCCATAAAGGTATTAAAAGAAATAGGAGTAGATATATCAGGCAATTATTCCAAGGGATTTAGTGATTTACCAGATATTGAATTTGACTACATTGTTACTGTTTGTGATAGCGCTCAAGAAAAATGTCCACATTTTGGTGGTTCTGGAATAAAAATTCACAAAAGTTTTAACGATCCATCAGCTTATAGTGGAAGTGATGAAGAAAAGGCCGGATTTTTTCGAAAAGTAAGAGATGAAATAAGGGGCTGGATAGATAATGAATTTATAAATTATACAAACCCTATCCAAAACGTCCCTACTGCGGCAAAGGAGCAGGTTAATGATCAAGTTTAAAGAAGAACTGAATAATCTTATAAAGTTAATGTTAAATATGGCCTCTGTTGCCGAGGAAATGATTACTAAAAGCACAAAGGCTCTTGTTGACAGAAACATGATTTTGGCCGAAGAAGTGATAAAGATGGATCAGCGAGTTAATGAAATGGAGATTGAAATAGATAATCTCTGTATAAAGATTCAGGCACTTTATCAGCCGGAAGCCGAAAATTTAAGAACTGTTACAATGATACTGAAAATAAACAACGACCTTGAGAGAATTGGAGACCATGCGGTTAATATAGCAGAAAAGGTAATTTTCTTATCCGACAAACCGCCAGTTAAGCCTCTAATCGATATTCCCCGGATGGCAGATAAATCTGTAGAAATGTTAAGAGACAGCTTAAAGGCATTCATAGAAAAAGATTCTGAGCTTGCAGTGCAGGTATGTAAGAAAGATGATGAGGTGGATATACTTGAAAAACAGGTGATGAGGGAGCTTATTTCTTACATGGTTTCTGATCCAAGAACCATTGACAGGGCGCTTGGGCTCATATTTATTGCACGTGATTTAGAAAGAGTAGCTGACCTTGCTACTAATATTTCTGAAGACGTTTACTACATAGTTCACGGCAAAAATCTTAAGCATCATGCGCTTGAGAAAGGAAGCGCATAAAACTACTTATTAAGAGTTATTTGCTGACTGCTTGCTTTTGGTGATTTTTTATATATTTCCATGGCTCCCGGGATCCATTTGTTAAGGTTTGTTATCCTGGTTCCGTGGCTTGGGTGAGTTGAAATAAATTCGGGAGGTGTTGGTTTTCCGCTGCTTGCTTTTGCCATTCTTTTCCAGAAGTTTACAGATTCTCTTGGGTCATAACCTGCCTTAGCCATATAGATAAGACCAATCTGATCGGCTTCTGATTCCTGTTTTCTGTTAAAAGGAAGTATCCCGCCAAGTGTTACACCTGTTCCGAATGCAGCGTTTACTGCATTTATTGTCTGCGGGTCTTTGTTTCTGAGTGCTACGTTTAGCCCAACCGCTCCAAGCTGAGCAAGAATACCTACAGATATCCTCTCACCACCATGTCTTGCTGTTGCATGGGCTACTTCATGACCCATAACTGTTGCAAGCCCGGCTTCTGTTTCAGCTACTTTTAATATTCCGGTGTATACTGCGATCTTTCCACCCGGAAGAGCAAAAGCGTTTATAGTATCATCAGCTTCGATTACCTTATATTCCCACTTGTAACCAGTTTTTCCGGATGCTTGCGCTATTCTCTTACCAACTCTTGTTACAGAGCTATTGTATTTTGTGTTTTTTGAAATATTTTCTTTCTTAAGCACATCCTGAAAGGCTACCAATCCCATTTCGATCTCCTGATCCTCAGAAAGCAGTATAAATTGCGATCTGCCGGTTACAGGAGCCTGTGTACAGGAAATTACGCTAAATCCTGACAGGATTATTACAAATGCTAGGATTGCAAGTGATTTAAGATATTTTCTCATTTTATTATTATAAATAATATGTTCTATATATTAAACTGGAAAATTTAAAAAAAGTTATATTCCAAATAATATATGAGAGGCCCTTAATTAATAAGAACCTCTCATTTGATTTTAATTGTCTTAACTCAAATCAGCTTCTTTCATTCTTTTGATACCTTCATCAATGTCTGCGTCAGAACATGCATAGGTTATTCTTACATAACCTTCACCCTGACTTCCAAATGCGGTACCTGCTACTACAGCCACTCCGGCTCTTTCAACAAGTCTGTCTGTATATTCCTGTGATGTAAGACCTGTGCCGCTAATATCTGCAAATGCATAAAAAGCGCCATCTGGTGTATCACACTTAATTCCGTCTATTGTGTTTAGACCTGCAACCATTCTGTCTCTCTTGTCCTGTAATAATTGAAGTTTGTTGTCCACCCAGTCCTGAGGTCCTGTTATGGCAGAGTAAGCTGCTTTTTGAATAAAAGCCGCAACATTTGTTATTGAATCCTGCAGGAATATTGAGAGTTTATCTGTAACTGCTTTTGGTGCTACAGCCCAGCCTATTCTCCATCCTGTCATAGCCCAGGTTTTCGAAAATGTATCGATAACAATGCATCTGTCTTTCACTTCCTCTATACCTGAGATTGATTTGTGTTTCTTACCGTCAAACACTACCTCAGAGAAAATTTCATCGGTAATTACCATTAGATCTTTATGCTTTAGTATTACCTCTGCAATTTTTTCGGGATTATCTACAAGATGACCATTTGGTCTTTGAGGAGTGTTAATAATAACCATCTTGGTTTTAGGAGTGATGAGGCTTTCAAGCTTGTCCACATCAAACTGCCAGTTTTCCTGAATGAGCGGAGTATGTTTAATATTGGCTCTTACATATTTTGCCCATACTTCATCTGGCGGATATCCGGGGTTTGGAAATATAACTTCATCTCCGTCTTCTAAAAATGTGAGAAGGCTCATAGTCAGCGCATGCTTTGCGCCAGCTGTAACAATTACTTCTTCTGGTTGAGTCTTCCTTCCTCTTCTGAGCATTCTCTCGGCTAGAGCTTCTCTTAATTCGGGAAGTCCTGGTCCGGGATCATATCTCACATATCCGTCTCTAAGTGCCTGCTCTGTCGCATCTAAAACATGCTGAGGCGTATCAAAGTCGGGGCCCTGATAATCTCCTTTTTCAAAATGAATAATCTTCTTTCCGGTTTTCTTTTCCAGATCACGAGCCACACGCATACTGGCCCATTGTTTTGGTGGAACGAAATGGCTTAATCTGCTGCTAAATGGATACGACATTCTCATATACCTCCATATATGAATTAATCATCTAATGATTTATTACTTTTAATCCTTTTTCATATTCGTTTAATTTTGAATTTAATATTCCATTGGTAATAACGTTAAAAACTTCTTCGGCAATATCGGTTGTATTCTTTTCAGTGCTGTAAAAAAACATTACTGAACGAACCAGCCCAAAGATGATAAGTGAAGTAAGTTTTGGATTCTGAACATTAAAAGAGCCTTCTTTTATTCCTTTTTCCAGTATCTTTTCATAAAGTTTCAGTCTTCTTAGTCTCCAGTGCTCTGTGAATTCAAAGTGTTCTTTTATTAGGTGTGTTTCGTCTCTGCTCAGAATCTTAAGTACATCAAGGTTTCGTCTGTAAAAACTAAAGATTATTCCAAGTACTTTTTTTAACTTTAAAGTGGAGGGTTCATCATTTGCAATCTCTTTTTCTAATAGAGCCTCGATAGCTTCATAGCTTTCTTCTAAAATTTCGAGGTAAAGTTTTTCTTTTGATTTGAAATAGAGATAAATAGTGCCCTTGGCTATTCCAAGCTCTTCAGCAATCTCATCCATTTTTACGTCATGAAAACTCTTTTGAGAAAATAGTTTTGCAGCGGCCTTAATAATATCTTCTTTTTTATTAAGTTTTTTTGCGCTTTTATTTTTCATTGCCATACTTTTTCTTGCGGCTTTTGCCATTTATTTACACCCCAAAAAACTGACTAGTCAGTCATCCTAGTATATCCTTCATTCATTGTCAAGTGTTTTTTTATCTATTTGGATAAATTGAATATGTAGGGAATTAAAGCGCAGTTAGATAGTGTGTGTAACTAAACTGTATTGTTAATAAACTATATTGCTATGCTACTTTGATCTAAGAAGGGTCAACTTTTTCAGTATAGTAGGTTTTACTGTATCAAAAATGTTTATATTATTATGAAAATAAGATAAAAGAGAAGTATAGAAAAATCCAAATTGTATTATTAGCAGAAACGGTATCCATCCGTAAAATCCCAAATATGCTGCATAGACCGTCTTTATCATTAGGGCTATCCCAAGCAAAAGCTCAATTAATGAAGTGAAATTCCGGGAAGTCGTATAGTTTTTCTTAAAATAAGTGTCACTATTTTTTGTTACAGCAAATTTGGGGGTTCTATTAAAATCTGTATCTCTTTTAAAAAGTGCTTCAAATACGGCTTTTGTATTGTTTATAGCCAGACCTGATCCAAGGGCAATGGATAGAGGTATGTATCTTGCAAATCCAAGCCAATTGGAGCCGTACACACTTCTTACAGCAGTAAAATAGAAGTTAAAAACACTAAGTGTTCCAGCTGTAATTGCAAGCAAATTAAACATTATTACTTTTTCCCATCCCACTGAACTCCAAAGATAAGCCAGCGGTATCATAAGTATAATAAGCATGAGTAGAAGAGGGTACGAAATGTTTCCCAATAAATGAAACAAGCTCTGAATTTTTACTCTTGTCTGAATATTTTTATTTGAAAGAAGCGAAGGAAGTAGCTTGGCCGCAGTTTGTATTCCGCCTTTTGCCCACCTGTGTTGCTGAGATTTAAAAGAGTTAATTTCTACAGGAAGCTCAGCATCAACTACAACGTCGTTTAGATACACGGCTCTCCAGCCTTTCATCTGTGCCCTGTAACTAAGATCAAGGTCTTCAGTAAGTGTATCATGCTGCCATCCTCCGGCATCTTTAATACATGATTTTCTTAGAATTCCAGCTGTACCGTTAAAATTTATATAATATCCACCATTAGATCTTGCAAACTGCTCAACCACAAAATGGCCGTCAAGGAGAATGGACTGAGCTTTTGTGAGGGAACAGTAGTTTTTGTTTATATGTCCCCAGCGTGTCTGAACTATACCAACATTTTCGTCAGTAAAGTAATCTACTGTCTTTGTAAGAAAATCCGCCGGAGGAATAAAATCGGCATCAAAAATCACAATTAGCTCACCTCTTGAATATTTCAGGCCGTTTTCTAAGGCTCCGGCTTTAAACCCGGCTCTGTTATCCCTGTGTAAGTATTGTATATTAACTCCCTCAGAACTATGAGATTTGACGGCATTTTCAGCAATTACCGAGGTGTTGTCCGTAGAATCATCAAGCACCTGTATTTCCAATAAATCAGAAGGATAATCCAGTTTGCAAACCGCATCTATAAGCCTTTTTGCTACATACATCTCATTATAAATCGGAAGCTGTACTGTGACCCTTGGAAGTCGGGAATAATATTTTAGTGGTCGGTTTTTCTTATTCTTGAATTTGTTTTGTATATAGAAAAGATAGTATCTGTTAAGCCCTAGAATACACAGTACTACCAATATAAAGATATATAGGGATGATAAAGTGATTTTAGAGAATAAGAGTAAGCTTTCCAAGGTTAAATCTTAATAGGATTTATTTTATTAAAGTTTTAGATTCTTAAGTCTTTCAACAGCCTCAACAATTTTAGAGTTTTCAAATGTGGTAGATACTCTCATATAGCCCTCACCATACTCACCAAACCCGTTTCCAGGAGTTGCTACAATTCCTGCTTCATCTAGCATTTTTGAAGCGAAATCTTTTGATGACAGGCCATTTATAGTTTCAAACCACACGTAAAATGTAGCTTTTGGATGTAGGTAGCTTATTCCTATTTCATCAAGCCCCTTGCAGAAGATATCCCTTCTTTCTTTGTAAATGTTTACCCTGTCTGCAAGTCCTTCTGTATAATTGTTCAAGGCCTCTATTCCTGCATGTTGCACGGCCTGAAAAACGCCTGAATCTATATTAGTTTTTATCTTTCCAAGCCCGGCAATTGCTTTTTTATTTCCAACTGCAAATCCAATTCGCCACCCGGTCATGCTAAATGTTTTAGATAGCGAATGAAACTCTATACCAACCTCTTTTGCCCCATCTATTTCTAAAAAACTCAAAGGTTTATACCCATCATAGGCAATCTCGGTGTAAGCGGCATCATGACACACGATGATCTGATTTTTCTCTGCAAACTCAATTACTCTTTTATAAAAATCTTCATCCGCTACCGCTGTTGTAGGGTTATTGGGATAGTTTATAAACAGCAGCTTCGATCTTTTTAGTATTTCTTCGGGAACAGTATCAAAGTCGGGTAAAAAGTTATTTTCTTTCAGGATAGGTATAGAATAAGGTACGCCACCGGCAAAAGTGATAGCTACATTGTATACCGGGTATCCGGGGTCTGTAACAAGTGCTATATCCCCTGGATTAATAAAAGCTAAGGGGGTGTGTGCAATGCCTTCTTTTGAACCAATAAGCGTTACAACCTCACTCGCGGCTTCTAAATCTACGTTGAACCTTTTTTTGTACCAATCTGAAACTGCTTGTTTAAAAGACAACATACCTGCATAAGAAGGGTAGACGTGGTTCGAAGGGTCTCTTACAGCTTTATTAAGCGCTTCGATTATAAAATTTGGTGTAGGAATATCAGGATCACCAACACCCAGATCGATTACATCTACGCCTTTTGCCATAACTTCTGCTTTTTTTGCGTCTATTTCAGCAAAGAGGTAAGGTGGAAGTTCGTTTATTCTATCAGCCCAGTTTATTTCCATTGAAATTCTCCTAAATTAATTAAAAATTGGTTATAAGGAGATTATCTTAACCTAACAAAAATTTATCCACAAGGTCTTATTAATATATAGCATGTGGTAAATTATTAATAATTCCTACCGTATCGTGTCTTTAGTACTTTGATAGCTTATTTTTAAAATAGATTCAGGATAATGTTCAGTAAAACTGTCATTCATGTTTTTTTGCTGAATTAATACTTTAAACATATCACCCATTGTGCCAGGCATAAAAAGATTCTTTGCTGTAGAGCGGCCCTTTTCATCCAACTTTTCAATAATATCCAAAACACCCCAGTCAACCATAAATTGTCCCTGAGTACTGTATTTAATTAACTTTAATTCGTTTTGCTCACCAAGTTTGATTAAATCACTAAAGTTTACGCTTGATGTAATGTCCTGCTTTCCTATGTTTATATATGGATCAGCCGATATTTGGTGGTTGTGAAAACATCTGTAAGTACCATCTAGTCTTTCCGGGCTATAAAGCTCACCAGAAAGCCAGCCGTAATCAAACGTGACTACTACTCCCTTGTTTAAGGAGTTAGATATTTGTTCTATCACCTTTTTATAATTCAAATTTATCTCAATCTGCTGATCTTGCTCAAAATGTATATTTAAGTTATCAATAAATTTTTGGAGATCATTGCTGCTGAGCTTACCCAAGTGTTCGGTGAAACTTTCACCTTCGTTTTCAATATAAATTTCATAGGGTTTATTATCTTTAAACTTGATTCTGTGAAATGGCAGGGCATCAAAAAGTTCATTTGATATAACAACTCCACTATGTTTGTCTTTTAGGTCTGAAATATCAGCTGCAAAATTAACTATTGCTCTATGGTCAGCAAGCAGTTCATAAGCATTGTCTAAATTCGATATGCTTTTGTCTATGCAATAATAATGGATATTTTCATAAACGGTGGGATAAAACTCTTTTAAGCAATCCAATATATCTACTGCCAGATACCCGTTTCCACAGCCAGGCTCAATCACAGATACGAATTGTTCATCTATGGCTTCAAAAACTCTGACTATGAATTTTGAAATAACATTACCAAATGCCCTGTGCACAGTGGGGCTTGTATAAAAATCTCCTGATTTTCCAAACCTTTTGCCTGATTTGCAGTAATATCCATCTTCTTTATCATACAGGGCAAATTCCATAAACTTGTCAAATGTTATTGGGCCGTTTCCCTGTATATAAGATATAATTTTATTTTCCAGCTTTTTCATTGTTTAAGTACGAACCATTATATAATATATGAATACTTAAATTACAGGAGTATGACAATGCCACTTTTTTCAGACGCACCGGATGACTGGCCTCAGTTGGATATAAAGCTGCAGGTAGGAAACAACCACATAAATGCTATAAACATAGCAAAAGAGCTTACTAACGATTTTAAGGAAAACAAAAAGGATTATATTGTTTCCTCATTTCTAGAAAGTCTGCTATTAGAAAATGGAGTACTACAATCACATATTACGATTTCACATCCCGACGGTAAATATTATGTCTTTATCTTTCATACCGATAGTGCCCTTAGCAGCAGGTTTTATGCTGGGATAAAATATTTATTTTCAAACTCTAAAACTACAAAATGTATTTATTTTTCAAGTTTTGAATTAGACTCCGATGCTAAACCTGCTCTTCCCTTAAGAGAATTTGCACCTGACCTCTTTTCAACACTAAAGACTTCGATCCCGGAAGATACATATTGTATATGGTCATCAGAAGGCCAAGAGGTGAAATTTGCCCAATCAAAGGAATATTTACATATTGATGAACTGGCGCAGCTTTCAGATGGTATACACAGCTACCTGTTAGCTGAGATATTAAGATCAATAAACGAAATTGAGCAAGATGTTGGCAGGATTGAGCTTCCTGATGAAGAGTTTTCTACTGTACTTGTTGGCCCTGAGAATAAGGTGATATTATTAAGTGCATCAAAAAAGCGTGGAGTTATGTTTCATTTTGGTGAAGATCAGACCACGAGCAGATACAGGACATTATTTCTAAAGCAGTTTAATACATACGTAAAAGGGTTAAGGGATTATATTGCTGAAAAAGAGGTTGAGCTGGACAGTTATTCTGAGAGTTCACCAAAGGATTGGTGGGTTAATTTAAATAAAGATTTAAAGGATAAAGAGTCTAAAGGAGAAATTGTACAAAGGGTAGGTGTCTTTTAGTTTTTAAAAAGAGAAATACTCAAAAGATCGTCTGCTATATCCTTATATGTCTCACCAAGTTTCATAAGGCTCAGGACGCACTCCAGGTTTTTCCAGTCATCCATCAGGTAAGTCATAAGCACCCTTACTTTTTGGTCTTCTATTTTTTCAATTTTCTCAATATCGGCTTCGAGCTTTTTTACATTTATTTTTTTTGGTGATTTGTTTACTATTTTTTTAAGGTGTGAAAGCAAAATATCAAGTTCTGTTAATGTGTCTAACTCTTCAAAGTTAGAATCAGTTTTCTTTAACGACTTTAGTATATTATTAGCTTTTTTAAACTTCTTGGTTACTTTTGTTAAAAATTTTAGATAAATTAACGTATCTCTATCTTTTTTCTCTTTGGAACTTTTAACTTCACTTTGAATTTTCTTGTTTAACTTTTTTAGTGTTTTTTCAAGATTGGGGTCAACTTTTCTGTTGATTGATTTTTTGCAAGAGGCGATTAGGTGTTGAAACTCCTGGTTTAAATCTTGAGATTCTCTTTGTGAAACTTTCGAAGTTTTTACCATACCCACGTTATTTATCTTAAGCTTAGTGTGTAATATATAGAAATTAAAACGATGGGTTTATAAAACTGTAGTAAATCCCTGCAATTGTAAGAAGTGCAGTAGCTCCTAATATCTTTAATCCCAGTATAGTAAAAAGAGGAGTCATGATCGGGTCGTATTTTACTTTTGATTTATTTGGTTGTTCTGACATTTTTCTCTACCTTTTTAAGTATAATAAGTGATAATATATTTACTGGGTGATTGATGTCAAGTAACTACGATAAATAGATTAGAGCATAATATTATTGTTTAATATTTTACACAGTTTACTGTGAGTAGCATGAAGAGAATAATACTATATACGGGTAAAGGCGGGGTTGGAAAAACCACAGTAGCGGCTGCTACAGCGCTAAAATGTGCTAATCTGGGATATAAAACTATAGTAGTTTCCACAGATCCTGCCCATAGCCTCAGAGATTCTTTTAATAAGGAGTTAGGCCCTGAGCCTAAAAAAATAGGAGACAATCTTTACGGCCAGGAAATAGATGTTTATTACTCTGTCGAAAAGTACTGGGGAAAGCTTACCGAGTATCTGCATTCACTGCTGGGTTGGATGAACGTTGATGACATTCTTGCTGAGGAATTCAGCGTGTTTCCGGGTATGGAAGAAATATCCGCCTTTTTGTGGGTTAACAATCATTATCATGATGCGGACTATGATGTGATCATCGTAGACAGCGCGCCTACTGGTGAAACATTGAGGCTCCTTTCTCTGCCCGATGTAGCAAGGTGGTGGCTTGTAAAGATATTCCCAATAGAAAAAAGAGTGATGAAGGTAATAAAGCCTGCAGTAAGGGTCGTTTCGGATATGCCGCTTCCCCAGGAGGCTACATATGATGCGATTGAAATATTGTTTGAAAAACTCGATGCCATCCGCCAGGTATTTGCCGATCCCAAGGTAACCTCAATGCGTCTTGTAATGAATCTCGAAAACATGGTTATAAAGGAAACTCAGAGGGCATACACTTATTTAAATCTTTATGGCTATCCTGTGGATTCTCTGATTATTAACAGAACCATGCCAGAAGAGCTCGATCACCCATATTTTAAAAGGTGGCGAAAAAAGCAGGGCAAATACAGAGAGCAGATAAATGATATGTTTTCTCCACTGCCTGCCTTTGATGTATCACTGTTTTCAGAAGAGATACAAGGGCTTGCTTCTCTTGAGAAGTTCTCCGATGAGCTTTTTAAAGATGCTGATCCGACTGAGATATTTTTTAGTGAGAAACAGTATGAAATTATTAAGAAAAATGGCAATTTTGAGATGCAGCTCAAACTTCCATTTGTTAGCAAGAAAGAAGTAGAGCTTTTTCAGGTGGGAGATGAACTTACAATTCACATAGAAAATCAAAAGAGAAACATATTCCTTCCCAACTTTCTGGCAAAACTAAAAGTAAAAAAAGCAAACTTCGACGGTGATGTTTTAAAGGTGTTATTTGAAAAGAAAAAGGTCTGATTACTTCTTTCTGTCCAGTTCTTTGAACACATCCTTTGCTGCAAGCATTGCATTTACAGCGACTGGAAAGCCTGCGTAAACTGATATCTGCATAAATAGTTCTATTATCTGCTCCCTGGTTACCCCTGCATTTAGGGCAAGCTTGATATGAGCCTTCAGTTCAATTGTGGCATTTCCCTGAGTTGCAAGAGAAGAAAGAGTTATGATCTCCCTTGTCTTAATATCAAACCCGGGACGGCTGTATATTGCCCCAAAGGGAAATTCAACCAGATAGTCTGCAAAATCAGGCGCTACTGTTCTAAGGTTCTCTAAAAACTTTTTGCCTACTTCACCAGTAATTTTTTCAAATGTTTGCTTCCCTGTTTCAAATCTGTTATTGCTCAAATTTATACTCCTTTATATTTTATTAAATCTTACTAAATGATATCTATTTGTTGGAAAATGGGAATTTGCTGATTACATATTTAATTTTAGCATGACTATAGCGACTTATATGATAACATTATTTTGATATAGCGGATTCCATTACTACAAAGGAGAATAATATGGCTGATGAAAAAACAACGATAGATATTATGGAAAACGGACCTTTTATTGTAGATAACCTGGACGTGCTTGAGAATTCAAAAGGTGAAAAAATTGAATCCAAAAAGAAAATAGCCCTGTGCAGATGCGGTGCTTCAGAGAATAAACCTTTTTGTGACGGCACCCATTCAAAGATAGATTTTACAGGAAAAAGAGAGTCCAGTACCAAACTTGATAAAGAAATAGAGTATGAAGGAAAAGATATCAAGGTTTATTATAATCCCGCATTTTGTTATCATGCAGCTGAATGTGTGGGAAACCTGCCAGCTGTTTTTGATGTAAACATCAAACCATGGATAAACCCAGATAAATCAGATGCGGATTCAATAATAAGCACCATAAAAAAATGTCCTTCGGGTGCGCTAAGTTACAAGATTGGGGATGAACATTTAAGAGATTTTGGTGGTGAGCAGAAAATCAAAATCGAAAAAGACGGTCCATACAGTGTCTGCTGAAATATAGAATTGAAAATCGAAAAAGGTCTTGAACCTCCAACAAAGGATCATTATGGTCTTTGCAGATGCGGGGCTTCCAAGAACAAGCCATACTGTGACGGAAGCCATTCCGAAGCGGGATTTACAGATAATGAAAATTAACTTTTATAAAAATATTTTATAATTCTATGAGCGATGTAATTACTGATCAGCAGGAGCTTGAGTCTCTTATAGGCTTTAAATTAAATGAGCAGAGTATTCACAGAATAAATGAGCTTAGGTTAAAAAGCGGTTATGATACTTTTGTTGATCTCATTAGCTGTTGTATTGGAACATTAGAGATTTTTCTTAAAGAAAGGGTCAAAGGCAGGGTTTTTGTTACACTTAGTGAAAACTATATTTTAGATCTGGAAAAGTGGGATAAGAAAGTCTGGATGTTTGATATAGAGTTTTTAAACAAGGATATAGAGCTGCACGCCAAACATTTAGAAGTAGTACAAGGGGCAAGAATTGATGAGCCGGACTACAATCTTGATAAAATAAGAGGTCTGCTCGGAAATGAAAATTATGAAGATCTGGTTGTAAATTCCATAGTACTTGTAGAATGGGTTGTTACAGAAATAAATGAAAGAAGAATAATAGGTTCTGTAATGAAAGACGAAGTCGAGAACATGGACTCATCAAACTGGAGAATTCTGGTTCTGTATAACACTATCAATGATTTAGCTGATTATAAATACAGCTGGGATGTATAGTAGGTTTGATTGAAAGATTTAGTGATTAGAATCTGAAGATTCAGACAAATATTCTTCGAGTACGGCAACTTGTTCTAAATCCAGAAAATCTATTGAATTATCAATAATATTTTCATCACACTTCGTATCACAGTCTTGCAGCATTAGCTCTATAAGGTTTTGCTGTTGTTGAGGAAGTAAAGGTATTTCGGATAGTTCTAACCTCTGTTTGTATTCTATAACCCTAATTCTTTCACTCAAAGTTTCATTATACCCCGTATAATCTTCATAATAAAGCTCACCAATTAACTCTTTTATCTTACTGTCGTTGTTGTTTGTCTCATCATATTTAAATTTGGAGCT
>JBFFSH010000043.1:0-20337 GCA_041572575.1 Thermodesulfobacteriota bacterium | reverse complement strand
AATGGAATTGACAGAAAACACTTTGTTTTGTATCTAAAAGAGATGGAATTTAGATTTAATAACAGAAATGTAGATTTAGTTAATAAAATAAAGGAGATTCTGCATTACTTATAGCTCTGTTCTATGCGAGCTCCTAAATTTAAATAACAGCAATAACCTCTCTTTCCATGAATAAATTTTAAGGAGGAAGGAGATGTCGTATAAAATTAAGTTGTTAGTATTGTCATTGCTGTCAGTTCCTTTGTTATTAACAAATGCTACATTAGCTGAAGTTAAAACAAGCGAAATTGAAAAGCTAAAACAACAGATACTGGAGATCCAGAAGCAAAATGCCCAGCAGATCCAGCAGCTCAATCAAAAAATTGAAAGCCTCGAGGCTCAAAGAGCTTCAAGTGATCTTAAGGTAGAAGAGTTTATAGCCAAAAAAGAGGCAGAAGACGAAGGTGCCTGGTACAAAGGCATGAAAGCCGGATATAAAAAGGGCTTTTTCATAGAGTCTGCAGATGGAAACTTCAAGACCACGTTCAATATTCGTGGCCAGTTCAGAGCAATCTATTTAGACCCTGAGGACAATGCAGATGAAACACTAGAGTTTGATCTTTCTAGGGTAAGACTTCAGTGGAAAGGTAATGCTTTCAGACCCTGGTTTAAATATAAACTGCAGTTAGATGTTAGAGAAGACAGCTTTAACCTAAGAGATCTTGTCTTTGATTTCGCTTACAATCCTCAGATTGTACCAAGAGTCGGTCAGTATAAAGTACCATTTAACAGAGAACAGCTTACATCATCATCGGCTCTGCAGTTTGTCGACCGTTCAATCGTTGACAGAAACTTTTCATTCGGAAGAGACGTAGGTTTTGGACTACATGGCAAGATACAGAAAATGTTCTTCTATGAACTTGGCGTTTTTCAGGGTGAAGGAAGAAACTCAGATGAAGGTGATGAAAACGGCCTGGACACAGGTCTACTATGGTCTGGCAGAATCATGTTCAGTCCGCTTGGAAAAGACTTAAAACCAAAACACAACTTCGTAAAAGAACCAACAATCCAGATTGGTGCTGCAATTGCAGGTATAGAATCTGAGATAACAGGTGACAACGGAAACTCTTCACTCTTTGATGAAACAGATAACAGGAACTTCATAGCAAGGGGTGCTGACTTTGCAGCCTTAAGTGCTACGGATCTGCAGCTCATTACCTATGCATTTGATATTGCCCTTCTTCATCCAAGAGCAAATTTTGAAGCTTCATATATAGGTGCGGATTATGATCCTACTGGTATAAGCGGAGATGCTTATGACCAGGGTTTCAGAGTACAGGCAGGCGTTTTCTTAATGCCTAAACTTCTTGAAGTAGCTGCGAGATATGCATATGTAGACTTTGATGATGCGGTAGGAAGTGATGATTCCGCCTGGGAAATCACACCTGCAATAAGCTACTATCTGGGTAAATCTCACAGATGGAAAATTCAGGCTGATTACTCTTATATTGAAGAAGAAGATATTGATGGTTTTACTGAAGAAGAAAATCGCTTCAGACTACAACTACAAGCTTATTTCTAAAAACACGCAGGCTTATATTAAGGTCATTTGCTCATCTCTCCTGACCCATAAAAGCCAGAAAACCCCGGTAAACATTATGCTTGCCGGGGTTTTTTATTTTTATCTAAAATAATACTATCAGTATTAGTTAAATACTCGTTTAAAAATCATATCTATATTCTTGAATTCACCTTTGAGATCAAAACAGCTCTCAATTTCTTTTTCAGTCAGATATTTCATTACATCAGGATCTGCAATTAACAGGTCTTTATAGGGGGTCTTTTGCTCCCAGCATTTCATTGCATTTTTTTGCACAAGTGTGTAAGCCTTTTCTCTTGTAATTCCTTTATCAACAAGCTTCAGTAGCACCGTTTCAGAGTGTATAAGGCCATTAGTAATATCCATATTTCTTTTCATATTATTTGGATAAACCACAAGATTATCAATTAATGATTTTACCCTGGCTAGCATGAAATCAGTAAGTATAGTGCTGTCCGGCCCTATTACCCTTTCTACCGAGGAATGACTAATATCTCTTTCGTGCCATAAAGGGTTATTTTCAAGAGCAGCTGAGCCATTTGATCTTACTAACCTTGAGAGACCACACAGGTTTTCTGATAGTATAGGGTTTTTTTTGTGGGGCATTGCCGAAGACCCTTTCTGTCCTTTTGTAAATCCTTCTTCTGCCTCTAAAACTTCCGTTCTTTGAAAATGTCTTATCTGAAGGGCAATCTTTTCAATTGTTGAAGCAATCATAGAAAGGGTAAGAAAAAATTCTGCATGTAAATCCCTTTGTATAACCTGAGTAGAAATATTAGCAGGCTTAAGTTTAAGAATTCTGCAAGCATCTTTTTCTATAGATGGCGGAATATTTACATAAGCCCCGACTGCTCCGGATATCTGCCCTACGCTTATAGCTTCTTTTGCCCGTTTCATCCTTTCCAGGTTTCTGCTCATCTCGTCATACCAAAGCGCTGCCACCAGACCAAAAGTCGTTGGCTCTGCATGAATACCATGAGTCCTTCCTACCATTGGGGTATATTTATGCTTTTTTGCAAGTTTTTTTATTGCTGTAAGAACTTCTTTTATGTCTTTTAAAATAATGTCTGAGCTGTCTCTAAGCTGTAAGGCAAATGCTGTGTCCAGTACATCGGATGAAGTAAGCCCCATATGAATAAATCTGGAATCCGGCCCTACATACTCGGCAACTGATGTTAAGAACGCTATAACATCATGTTTTAGGGTCTTTTCTAATTTGTTAATTCGTGAAACCTTGAAATCTGCTTTTTTCTTTATGGTTTGAAGTGACCTTTTAGGAATCTTGCCTAGCTTTGCCCAAGCATCACATGCAGCAAGCTCTACTTTTAACATATATGAATATTTTGACTCATCTGTCCAAATTTTTGATATTTCTTCTCTACTGTATCTGCTTATCAAATTTCTATTACCTCGCTTATATTATTTCTTGGTGCAATGTTAATATTTACATCCCCCAGACCCAGCTTTTTGAGTGCATTGTATGCAAACTCAAGAGCTGAATCTGCTTTATTATTCACTTTACTCAGGTGTGCCAGTACCACTGAATGTAAGTCCATGCCCGCAATGGTACTCAATAAACTGGAGGCCTCTGTATTTGATAGATGTCCAAGCCTGCTCTTTATTCTTTGTTTAAGATGCCAGGGATAAGGGCTGTAAAGCATCATGTTTTCATCATGATTAAATTCAACAACAAGCAAATTGCAATCTTTTAACCTCTCACTTATAAGCCTGGTGGTCACACCAATATCTGTTACTACACCAAGCTTATGCTTATCAGCTTGCAGAGTAAAGCCAACCGGATCCACTGCATCATGTGGTACGGGAAATGATCTAATTGTTGTATCATTTACACTAAAAGTGCTTCCAGTTTCAAACAGCCTTAGGTTTTTTACCTTATCACTCCAGATATACGCAATTGAACTTGATACATAAACCGGAACCTTTAAATACGGAAGTGCCAGAGCATGGTCAGTGTGTTCGTGGCTTAACACTACAGCGTCTATGTCATTAATATCAACATCAATACTGCTAAGCCTTTTGGTAATTTGTTTATTACTGATACCCGCATCAACCAATATTTTTGTATGTTCAGTCTCAACGTATAGAGAATTTCCTGAGCTTCCGCTTGCTAGTGTGCAAATTTTCATCTGTCAAAATTAATATTTTATTTGTTATAATATCAATAATAATCTGTTATTTTATTTTATTTTTTTTTTAATTAAGTATTGTATTTATTATTCTAAAAAAGGAGGTGTTATGTTAGCTAGGAACTTATTTATCATTATCTTTATATTTACCGGAATAATTTTTACTGGTTGTAGTCCTATTAAGATAATAAGTTATAAAAATATTGACAGTAACATTAATTATTCTTATGAATTAATTGAAATTCCTGACTTTGACAAAACCGAAGAGAACTGGGTTCCATATGATTCAAATACCATTATACCAGATATGGTAGCCAAGTCTCTTGAATCTCAATTTAAAAATATAGAAATTACCCGTACAAGCTCTGAATTTTTCAGACCCAGATCTAATATTTCAGGCAAAAACATTTTACTTGTAAAAGGAGAGGTTACAAATTACAACAGAGGATGTAAATACTGCGAATGGTTTCTCAGAAGAAATGACAAGGGAAAAAGCTCGGTAACCGTAAGAATAAACCTTATAGATAAACATACTGGTGAGATAATTGCTGATAAAAGTATTAAGGGCAGGGCAAAAAGTCCCGGGTATGGTGAAAGCAGGTATATAAGAGTAAGGGATGAAATTGTCAGTTTAGTTCTAAAAATAACAGCAAAAAATTCATAATAATTTTCACCTTTCCTCATAACGGATATATGCCTATTAGTTAATAATTTACTTTCTTAATTAATTATAAGTCTTGGGGAGAGGAATTTAATCTTGGGGGTAGCAGAAATGTTAATTAAGCTTCTTGTTCTTGCATTAGTTACTTTTCTGGGATTCTTTTTCAGCTATAACCCGGAAAATGTAGATTTCAGTATTAAAATAACAATTCTATTCGGCGCACTTGCTGCTGTATTTATATTTATCATCGAACCAAGTACGGAGGAGATATCTCCTAAATCAGCAGCAGGAATTGCAGGCGGAATAGTTGCAGCATCAATACTTTATTTCCTTATTAAAGAACTCATGAATATTGCACCAATACCTGCAGAATATGCACCTTTCGCAGATGTTGCAGCGCTTCTTGTTCTTGTATACACGGGAATAACAATAGGAATCAAAAAAGGCGCAGATTCGGATAACAGAGTTGGTGGAAAGTATTCATCAAAGAAAAGTTCTTTTAGGTCAATGATACTTGATACAAGTGTTATCATAGACGGTAGAATCGCAGATGTAGCCGAAGCTGGTTTTATTAATGGCGAGGTATTAGTACCGAAATTTATTATAAAAGAGCTGCAGTATATTGCAGACTCCGGTGAACCCATAAAGCGTGTAAGAGGGAAACGAGGTCTGGATATTTTAAAAAGAATGCAGCAGGATATTACTACTGTAAACATTAAGATCACAGGCCATGACTTCCCGAAAATTAGGGAGGCGGATCTTAAATTAGTAGAGCTTGCAAAGAAAATAAATGGAGTAATTGTAACAAACGATTCTAATCTAAATAAGGTTGCAGGCCTGCAGGGAGTGAAGGTGTTAAACTTAAATGAACTCTCAAATGCCCTAAAACCGATAGTACTTCCTGGAGAGACGATCAATATTCTCATTGCTAAAGAAGGGAAAGAAGAAAAACAGGGTATTGGCTATCTGGAAGACGGCACAATGGTTGTAGTGGACGACGCTAGAAACAAGATAGGAAAACAAATGCAGGTTTCTGTTACAAGCGTACTTCAGACTCCAACCGGAAGGATGGTTTTTTCTAAAATAAAAGGAACAGAACACGATATGGTTTCTGAAATAAATGGCTAGCAATGATTATATCTCGGCAATTATAGTAGCAGGCGGTACTGGAAGGCGCTTTGGAAATGGACAAAAAAAGCAGTTTATACAACTTGCCGGAAAGCCAATATTATTTTACTCAATAGATGCCTTTCAAAGATGCGAACTGGTCTCAGAAATTGTGTTAGTTCTACCCGCTGATAATATTGAATTTTATAAAAATAACTTATCAGGAATTGGTAAATTTGATAAAGTAAGAACAATTACTGAAGGCGGGCAAACAAGACAGCAATCCGTATTAAATGGACTTCAAAAATTATCAGAGATAACAGATATTGTTTTAGTGCATGACGCCGCAAGGCCGCTTGTAAATATAAGTACTATAAACAGAGTTATAGAGCAAACAATAGTTTCAGACTGTGCAATATGTGCTGTATCCGTAAGCGATACCGTGAAGCAGGCATCAGAAAATCTCATTGAAAAAACTGTACCAAGAGATAATCTGTGGCTTGCTCAGACTCCACAGGGTATAAAATATGAATTGATTAAGCGCGCATACAAAAACGCACTTGATAACAACCTTAGCTGTACAGATGAGGCAAGCCTGGTTGAAGAGTTAGGCGTAAAGCCGGCAATAGTACCAGGGCCTAAGAATAATATTAAAATAACCACACCTGATGATCTGAAACTAGCAGAATTTTATTTAATGGAACATGCTGATGTATAGAATAGGAAATGGATTTGATGCGCACAAATTTGCAAAAGACCGAATACTTATTATAGGTGGGGTAGAAATTCCATATAAATATGGGCTTAGCGGGCATTCGGATGCAGATGTACTCTGTCACAGCATCTGTGATGCGATTCTTGGAGCTGCAAATTGCGGTGATCTTGGAACACATTTTCCAAGCACCGAGCCTAAATTCAAAAACATATCAAGCCTTGTTTTATTAAAACAGTCCTATGACATCGTAAAGTCCAAAGGCTTTGTTATTGAGAATATTGATACAACTATAATATGCGAAAAGCCAAGGCTTAGCAGCTTTATCTCAAAAATGTCAGACAGAATATCTGAGTCACTCGGAGTTGCTGATTCATTAATAAGTATAAAGGCAACAACAACCGACGGGCTTGGGTTTACGGGCAGGGCAGAAGGAATAGCGGCCTATGCAACTGCACTTCTCAAACAAGTTGATTAAATCTTTTCTTTTAAGAAACCCCGTATATTCACCTCTATTTTTTTTTGTTACAGGGATTATAAGCACTGAATATATAGAGCTTGATTTTAAATTCATTATTATTTTAAGCTTCTTACTTGTTTTACTTACCTACTATAAATTAAACTTTAAATACCTCCTGTTTATTCCGCTCGGAATACTATTTTCTACACATAGCCCACCGGATGAAAAAGATTTAGAGCTTTTAGTAAACAATAAAGTAGATATTGAAGGCATCTTGATTAAACCAGTAGAAAGAAGAGACCAAAGCTCAAGACTTTTTTTACATGTAAATATGGCCACGGTTGATGGCAAAAGACATAACCTCGATGTTAAGGTCATGATAACTCTAAACGAACATCTATACGGCATTTACAAAGGGCACAGGATACGAATATTAGGTATTAAACTTAAGCAGTTCAGAAACTACAAAAACCCTGGCAATTTTGATGTTGAAAATTATTATAAGAGAAAACAGATTTACCTAAGTGGTTTTATAGATGACAAATCAGATATCATTTCTTTTGGAAGGGCTTCATCAAAAATTTCATTTTTTGAATTAGTAGAAAAAAGCAGAGAGGGTTTTGTACGGTTTATAAGATCAAACCTTGGTTTTCCAAATAGTGAAATTTATTCCGCACTCACGATAGGCGAAAAAAAGGGCATCCCACATGAGATTAGAAACAGTTTTTCTTCTCTTGGAATATCTCACCTGTTAGCCATATCAGGTCTTCATCTGGGAGCAATTGTCCTTATTTTCTATTTTATTTTTGACTGGCTGCTTAAAAGATCAGAGAGATTGCTGCTTAATTATAATGTGCCGAGAATAACTGCAGCACTTACTATTTTACCCATCATTTGCTACATGTTTGTATCAGGATTTGCGACTCCTGTTATAAGAGCAACCATAATGGCCGTAGTCTATTTACTATCTATAATTATTGGAAGAGCTCACTATAAACTAAACACGCTATTAGCTTCAGCTTTTATAATTCTTCTGATTGATCCATCAGCTATTTATGATCTATCGTTCAAGCTATCCTTTCTCTCAGTTTTGGGAATCCTTACAATACACCACTACTATCCTCTAAATATATATACATTTAAAGATAAGCTTCTTACAAGCCTTAAAACTACGTTTATAGCCACCATCTTTACGCTTCCCATAATAATTAACTCGTTTGGTATAGTATCCCTGCTCTCAGTTCCTGCAAATCTCATCTTTATACCACTTGTTGAATTTATTATAGTCCCCTTGGGGCTTATAAGCTATATACTGTTTCATATTAGCAGCTCTGCCACAGTTTATTTAATAGAAGCAAACAATCATCTAATAAATTTATTACTCTCTCTTGTGCAGAGCCTGTCCAGCTTGAATATAGCGTCTGTTACCGTGCCATATTTAAACAATTTAAGTGTGACTCTTTACTATTTGTCTGTATTTTTGATTTTTGCATTCATATCTACCGGATCCAAATGGCTCAAATTACTAACCCCGGCTGTTATTTTTTTATTTCTATTTTCGGCTTCTTTTGGATTCTTTAAGGACATAACAAATAAAAATTTCGAGGCTTATTTTTTAGACTCGGGAACAAGAAACACTGTATTTATAAGAACACAGAGTGGAAAACATATCCTTATAAATGGAGGGATTTCCAGATTTAATCAAAATGGTTTTACTGAAAAAAGTGTTATCACTCCGTTTTTATTAAAAACCGGTATATCCAAAATTGATCATATTATTTTAACTCAAACAAATGAGGATATTTTAGAAGGTACAAGCCATTTAATAAGTAAATTCAATACCGATTATTTATGGACAAATGGAGCGAGATTAAACTCCAAAGTATGGGAGGAAATAAAAAGCGCCAATTTAAAATGGATAAATTTACAAACAGGATATGAACCACTTCACCTTGGCAAAACCAATATCACAATGCAGTTTAGTCCAAACAATGGTACTCAGCTGTCCGGGGATAACAGCGTTTCCATAAATATTAAAAATGAAAATTTAAGATTATTGATTACGGATGCTAGTGTCTATAAACAAAGTATTAAAATATTTAATGATAAGAATCCAGATGATCAAATAAAGAAGATTATATACTTACCATATATGAATAATGACTATGCAGCTATTGATTATATACAAACATACAAACCCGATGTTTTAATTACTAAGAAGGATAAAATTGTTAACGAGTCTTATAAATTTAAGAAATATCAGACAAGCAAGGACGGAATGATCAAAGTTGTTTTGAAAAATAAATCACTTAAAATTCTCCCCCACAATAGATAAATCCAATAAATACTTTATTATTAATAATATGAAAATTCTATCTATTATAACGGTTTTGATAATCGCCGTAGCCGCATTTTTCTTGTGGCCTGCATCTGATGATCCTACAGAAATTGAAAAGGTTTTGAAAAAAATGATTGCAGCTGGCGAGGCTGGCAATTTTGAAGGAGTCACAGAACACGTCTCTTTTGACTATAGAGACGAGTATGGTGCTACGTTTTTTGTTGTTAAAAACATAGTTCAAAAAGTCTTTGAAAAATTTGATAAGTTTGAGACTAAATACGATGGCCTCTCTGTAACCATGAATGAGTCTGATGACGGCAGCAAAATAGCTATTGCTAATTTGAACATGAACATAAAAGGGAAAAAATCCAATATGTTCTTTAGTTTGCTTGGACAAGACGAATCTTATGAAAACATCACAATTACATTCAAGAAAACCAAGCTGGGAGAATGGAAAGTAATAAAATCCGAAGGTCTGGACAGAGCAATTGAAGAGGGGTATTAAGCATATATTGTTAAAATAATCCATTTAGTTTAATATTTTAGTTATGAGCGAATCACTAAAATGCAATCTGGACAATCTAAACGAACAGGAAAAGGAAAAGAGAGATGCGCTTTTTGATAAAATGAAGTTTGCAATAACAGACGTTATTGAAACTGAAAACGGTTATGATATCAGCGTCTTTTCAAATGTAGTAAACATAATAGATGTTGATAACATCACTCAGCTGGAAAAAAAGTGCTGCCCATTTTTGGAGTTCGATGTTATTTCCGAAGGTGGATACACAGTAATCAAAGTATCGGGCCCCCCAAGTGCTAAAGAGGTAATTGTAGAGCAGTTTGGACTCATGGTTTAGAAGTTGTTAAGACTTTGGCTTACTCTTTTTTCAAGTCGCATTTTAAGCCCGCCCTTTGGCCTTAGTGTGATAAGCGGATCAGGCTTAACCGGTTTGTTATCAACAAGATTCATCTTCCAGTTCTGTAGTATTGTAGCCAGCACGAGTACTCCTTCCATCCAGGCAAATCCCTCTCCAATACAAAGCCTAGGGCCGCCACCAAAAGGATAGTACGCAAATTTGGGTATTGTTTTCATATAATCATTTTCCCAGCGCTCCGGCCTGAATTCTAATGGCTCTGGATAATATTTAGGATCGCGCTGTATCACATACTGGCTCATAAATATATCATCACCCTGCGGTACAATATAATCTTTTAAATGATAATCCGATAGTGCTCTCCTAACTACAGTCCATGCCGGGGGGTAAAGCCTCATGGCTTCAGTAAAAACCATCCTTGTGTATTGCAGTTTGTTATAATCGTCCATGCTGGGAAGTCTGCCACTGAGAACAGAGCTAATCTCTTCATGTAATCTAACATCAATCCCAGGGTGCCGAGATATTAAATACAGAGACCATGATAGTGAATTTGCCGTAGTCTCCTGCCCTGCAATGAAAAGAGTAATCGCTTCATCCCTTATTTGTTGATCTGAAAATCCTTCGCTCTCACTGTCTTCACTTCTTACAGAGAGAAGCAGTGAAAGCAGGTCATCATATTTGTCTTCATTGCCTCGCCTTTCCGAAATGAACTCATATATAGTCCTATCGAGACTTGCAAGAGCATCATTGCATTTTTTTACTCCGGGAAGTGGCAGTTTATCTAGGTACTCTGAAAACGGAAAAACAAGCCTTGTAAACTGCTTCATTACATCTGTAAGCGCTGCTCCAATTTCATCAGGGTCTTTTTCAATATCAGAATTAAAAAGCGTTTTTACTACAATGCTAAATGTAAGCTTCATCATCTCCTTGTGCATATCCAATATCTGCCCGTCGTGCCATTTTTCTGATATTCTATGAGAGTGCTCGCTCATAACAGATGCATATTTGGATATTCTTCTTTGAAGGAACACGGGCTGAATCATACGCCTGTGTTTTAGATGAACTTCTGCCTCACTTGTTAAAAGTCCCTCACCCACGACCATCTTTGCCCTTTTAAGCGCCCTGCTCTTACTAAAGTTTTTATTGTTAGTAACAAGCACATCCTTTACAATCTCCGGGTCACTTACCATATATATATTTCGTTTTCCAAGTCTGAAAAAGGCAATCTCACCGTAAGTCTTACGCATGTGTGTTAAAAATCCCAGTATGTCTGTAAAGTAATGATATGATGAGCCTAGCAGAGGTAATCCCTTAGGACCTGGTGGGAAAAGAAGTGTTTTCATATTGTTTTGGGTTAATTTAAAAGATTATTTCAAAAGAGCCTTAGCCTGTATAACCAGCAGATTATCTGAGCTATTGTTTATAACCGTATTAAAATCCTCTTTAGCTTTTCCTTTATCGTCATTAGCCTGATAGATTATCCCTCTATATAAATAGGCTTTATAAAGCTGCTTATCAAGACTTATAGCCATGCTGCAATCAAGCTCTGCTTTTTGTAATTCACCCATATTTATATAAGTAAAGCAGCGGTTAGCATAAGCACCGGCAAATGCCTTATCTATTTTAATAGCTGAAATCAGATCATTTAGTGCATCCTGATACATGGCTTTTTTGTTATAAGCCAGGCCTCTGTTATTGTAGGCCTCTGCATAGCGCGGGTGATACTCTATGGCTTTATCAAAATCTTTAATTGCATTATCATAGAGTCTCTTGTCTAAATATAATAGCCCCCTGTTGTTATATCCCCTTGCAGCTTCTTTGCTCGTGTCAACTTGCCTCGCAGCAGGTTCTATATCCTGAGAATAAACAACATTTATGCCGTTTAATATTAAAATTAGACATCCTAGAAGTAGTAAAATTAGTTTATGCATAATGATTAATCTCTTCAGTATCATTATACTATTTTAGCAATCTAAATTTCAAGAGTGAAAACTGGGAGTGTTGATGAATCAGTAGTAAGTGGTGTACTAAATATATATAATGAAATACTTATTTAGGGGTATAAATTCCGGATAACTCTTTTACCTTTTCTGCGGCCTCTGGAGAATCGAGGATTTTCCCCTTGCCCATTTCGTATAAGAAATTTGCATTGTCTCTTGGTGCTTCACTTCTGACTCTAGGCTCAAAGAAAACCTCTTTTGTGTGTACTAGCCCAGCTCTATTGTATGAAGCTAGCTCATACTTCATACCCATCCTTAGTGCATCACAAGGGCAGGCCTCAACACAAAAACCGCAAAACACACACCTCATAAAATCGATATTGTATATCTTTGGTCTTCTTTCAACACCATAATCATCAGCAGGCTCGGCTACAATTGATATTGCCTGAGTGGGGCATGCTACCTCACAAAGCTTACACGCTACGCATCTTATTTTTTGATCATCATCCCCAGGCATGATATGAAGCCCTCTGTACCTGGGAGGAAGCTCTTTTACCTCTTCAGGATACTGTACCGTAATCGATTTAGACCCAAGCAGATGCTTAAGGGTGATAAACATCCCTTTTAATATCTGAGGAAAATAAAGTTTTTCAAAAAACGTAAGCTCAGGGGCTTTTAGTACTTTAATTTTTATAGCCATTTTGTTTTATCTAAAAAAAATACTGTGATAATTATTAACACAAAATAAGGATATTGAAAACAATCTCTACTTTATTTTAAAAATTCTATAATAAAGAATAAAGGAACAGAAGACTGAAATTATAAATAATATAAATCCTAAACCAAACTGACCTAATAACAGTTTACCCACTCCTAACATACCGCTTATTACTACACATATGCCTAATACCCAGTTAAGCAGAAGATCGGTTAACGGTTCTTTGTTTTCATTGTTAGTACTTACAGGCCCCCAAAAACCCCAGGGTCTAATTTTGTTATAAAAGGATTGTAGTCTTTGAGTCGGCTCAGGGGCAGTAAGATAAGTAGTAATAACCCAGGTGGTGATTGAAATAGGTATTACAATTACCTGATGCTTTAGTTCGAGGGATATTCCTTTTAAATTGGTATACAATATCATTGCTATAATTGTGATAATGGAGCTTGCAAGCGCAGAAATTTCGGACCATGCATTAATTCTCCACCAAAACCACCTGAGAATGAGAACAAGCCCTATTCCGGCACTCATTGCCCAAAGGAAAATCCATGCCTTTCCAATATTTTTAATATACAGGGCAAATATTCCGGCAAGTATGGTTATTACTATTGTAAATATCCTCGATACAAGCACATAACGTCTGTCTGAGCCGTTTTTATCAATAAATCTCTTGTATATGTCATTTACAAGATAAGACGACCCCCAGTTAAGGTGAGTTGTGATTGTAGACATAAAAGCAGCCAAAAATGTGACAAACAGAAGCCCCTGCAGCCCTGGGCCTAAAAACTTCTTAATCATCAAAAGGTAATAAATCTCCTGATCAGCATCCTTGTGCTCTGCATATGGAAATACAAGAAGCGATGCTACAGCCACAAGCACCCACGGCCAGAGCCTTATTATATAATGGTTTATAACAAACCACGCAGTGCCGGCAACGGCATGGTTTTCATTCTTTGCTGAGGACATTCTTTGGATTATGTAACCGCCTCCATCTGCATTATGCGATGACCACCATATAACACTTATAAATACCAGAAAGGAAAAGAAGCTTGAGGATAAAAATCCATCTGAAACAGGAGTGCCTGTCTCAGGGGTCATAAAAAATTTAAGGTTTCCCTCCACTTCGCCAAGCCTTGAAAGAAACCCGGAGTACCCGCCTATATCAGGTGAGCTAATTACAAAGTGGACTAGAATTACCGAGCCAATAATAGCAATTATATACTGTAAAAAATCTGTTATAGCCACTCCCCAAATTCCAGAAAGTGCCGTGTATGTTACTGCAATTACAAGGCAGACAACAACGGCTGCATAAGTATCCACTCCAAAAAAGACGGAAAACACTTTGGCCATGGCACTTATAACCCAGCCCATTACAATAAAATTAAACAGTGTGGAAAAATAAAGAGCCTTGAATCCTCTTAAAAATGCTGCCGGTTTTCCGCTGTAGCGAAGCTCGATAAATTCATTATCAGTGAGTACCTCTGCCCTTCTCCAAAGCCTTGAAAAAAGAAATACAGCAAGCACATGACCAAAAATGTAGTTCCACCAAAACCAGTTTTTCCAAATCCCCTCGGTGCGCACCCAGCCTGTGATTACAAGCGGGGTGTCTGCTGCAAATGTGGTAGCAACCATCGATGTGCCAAGAAGCCACCATGGCAGGTTCCTACCTGAAACAAAGTAGTCTGTTATGTTTGAGCTTGCTCTTTTGGTAAAATACAGGCCAATTCCAATTGTGACTACAAGGTATGAGAGAATAATTACCCAATCTACAGCTGCAAATGAATTTATAATATTATCCATTTATTGATGTTAAAAACTGTATGATATTTTTCCAAGAGGTACTTTTACCTTTGCCCCTGTGCATGAAGGAATATTGGTCTTGTTACCCGATATAATCTCATTTGCCAGAACTGCCATCCCTATTGCTTCTTTGGCATCCGAGGGAATACCAAAATCGTCGGATGTTAATATATCCATATCACCAAGCCTTTTTTTAAGCTCACTTAACATGAATAAGTTCTTGGCACCGCCACCGCTTAAAATGACTTTTTGGGGATGATATTTTGGAATAATAAATTTTTCATAAGCCAGCGCTAATGTCTCTACAGTAAGCTGGAGCAGAGTTCTTAGCATATCTTCATATCTAATTTTATTACTAATAACTTGTTTATATAATTTCTTTACCATAATAGAACCAAATTTTTCTGCTCCGGTAGACTTTGGAGGTTTTAGTCTGTAGTACTCCTCTAAAAGTAATGATTCGAGCAGTTTATGATTAATATTTCCGGCACGGGCAATTGCTCCGTTTTTATCGAATAGTTTTTTACCTTCTGAATACAGCCTAACCATATTATCCATAAGCATATTTCCCGGGCCTGTATCAAAAGCTATCATTTCCTCCATTTTATTGGTAACTACCGTTACATTGGCAATTCCACCTATGTTTTGTACAAGAACAGGGCTTTGTTTATTAAACAATATGTAGTCTACATAAGGCATGATAGGAGCCCCCTCACCTCCAGCGGCTATATCTTTGGATCTGAAATCTCCAACCGTGGTGACTTTTGTGTTATGAGAGATGACGTCTATATCCCCAAGCTGGACAGTTGATGGTATACCGATTTTTCTCGAAGGAGGATTATGATAGATGGTCTGCCCATGGGAACCTATTAGATCGACCTTGCTCGAATCGGAGACAAATTTAGTAGCACACTGAAGTGCAGTTCTTACAAACTCTTTAGATATTAAAACATTAAGTTCTGAAATTTCATCTATCCGTGTTTTTGCATTTACACTTAATAATCTTTCTTTTACTCTGGCACTGTATTTCTTGCAAACAAAACCAAGGGGTTTGATCTTAGAGTTAATACCGCTTTCTTTAATTTCAACTACCGCAGCATCGATCCCATCCATAGAAGTTCCAGACATAAGGCCGATTACAATCTTCTTTTTCTTGTTAGATAAATTCAGGATAGGATTCATTAATATTTTATAAAAAAACTACTTTAGTGCCTTTCTTAAAAAACCATCGTTTTGTGTAAGTATCTCTTTTGCACGGTTATATGTAACTTTCTTTATTCCCATAACTACTGCAGGTTTCACCTGCCAGTTTGCAGACTCAAGCAGGCTTTTTGATTTATTCTCTGTAGTTCCTACAAGCTGTTTTACTATTCTTACAGCTCTGCTTCTAAGCTTGAGTGATTTAGGTTGTACATCTACCATAAGGTTTTTATATGTCTTTCCAAGCTTTATCATCACTGCTGTTGTTATCATATTGAGAATCATCTTGGTAGCTGTACCTGCTTTCATTCTTGTAGAGCCAACAATAACCTCAGGCCCGAGTATTGGTGATATTACAATATCAGCCGATCTCTTTTTTGTAGGATTGAAAGATATAAGTACACTGGAAGCCTTAAGTTCTTTGGCATATTCAATTGCTCCTATTACAAAAGGAGTAGAACTGCTAGCAGCAATTCCAATTACAACATCTTTATGGCTAAACTTCTTTTTCTCAAGCTGCTCTAGGCTATCTTTGTATGAGTCCTCTGCGCCTTCCACAGAGTGAAATACAGCTCTATTACCACCTGCCATAATAGCCTGAACAAGATTTGGTGATGTCCCGAAAGTAGGCGGACATTCAGCTGCTTCAATAACCCCAAGCCTGCCGCTTGTGCCGGCACCTACAAAAAATATCCTGCCACCTTGTTTAATTCTTTTATAAATTAGCTCAATCGCTGCCTCTATTAATTTTCTTTGCTCATAAACCGCTTTTGATATTTTACGGTCTTCATCCGAGATTAGTTTTATTATCCTGCTCGTAGATGATATATCTATATCAACCGTATCCGGGTTTACTGATTCTGTAATAAGCTTGTCGATTTTTCTCTTGTTTTTCATTATGATTAAGTCTTGGTAATGCGATTGACTTTATACAGTTAATTTGCTTTAATTTAAAAGCAACTGCGGGTGTAGCTCAGCTGGCTAGAGCATAAGCTTCCCAAGCTTAGGGTCGCGGGTTCGAATCCCGTCACCCGCTAATATCCATAAAGCTTAGTTTCAGTTTTATTCTCTTTTTCTCTTTTTAACTTTTGTTCAATAAGATATTTGATTGTAGCCCGAACAAACCTGCTTCTTTCGGCTTCACCAAGTACGGAATTAAGTTGATCATATAGGAGCGGATCGTTTATCATAGCCCCAATAGTACCCTCTCCTTCATCGAGTTTTTCTGAAATACTTTTTAGATTTGCCACCGTGTCTTTTAGGTCACTTGCAATACCCTTATCATCACCAATTGACTCGGCTGCCTTTTCAATATTAGTAATTGCATTGTCTACCTTTATTTTTAAATCTTCTTCAAAGAGAAGGGCTGTGAGAAGACCATCTCCGCTTTTTATTTCACCAAGAAGATCATTTAAGAGTGCAATAGTTTCATCGAGTTTTTCAAGTGTATTCTTATCCCCAGGGGTTTGATTTTCTTTTCCATATATTAGCGTGTTTAATATTCCATCCTCTTTTTCTATTGCCTCAATACTCCTTCTGAATGAAGCAATTGTGTTTGATATGTTATTTATGTTTTCTTCCTTACCAAATGCTTTTACAATTTCATCAAGACTCTCAGATATATTTATAATATTTCCTATAAGCTCATCAGACTGGTCAATCAGCTTTGTTATATCAGCAGGGTTAAAACTGTTAATCTTTATTACATCCTTGATCTCTTTGGGAGTTTCTTTTGATCCCTTTATTATTTCAATATACCTATCTCCAAGTAACCCCTCGGTTTTTATAGTCGCTATGGCATCAGAACCAATCCTTCTAACACCGTCTTCTTTGACATCCATTAGTACAACAATAAAATTTTTATCTATGTCCTTTGGAAACTCAATTTCTTTAACACTTCCAATCCTCACCCCCGATAGTCTAACCGAAGCCCCTTCTGAAAGGCCCGCAACGTTTGTAAACGATGTCTGTACTTTATAAGATTTTGTAAATAATTTATTTTCTCCACCAAGCATGAACACGAATATTATAAATGCAGCTATGCTTAGAAGTACAAAAATCCCAACCTTTACAGATGATGATTTATCTCGTTTCATTAGAAGTATTTAACCAAAGTATTTCCTGAATTCTTAGAGTATACGTAACAATTGACAAGTTCACAAAAGTAATGTTAATTATGATTTACAATAAACATTTACCTACTTTATTCATAAAAAAACCATTAATTCAAATCTAATTTAACACAATAAGGACATCACGATGCAAAAAGCTAAACGAGCACTTTTAAGTGTATGGGATAAAAAAGAGATTAACAAGTTTGCCGAGGGACTTGTAAAACTCGGTATCGAAATAATTTCCACCGGTGGTACAGCTAAAAAATTAAAGGACTCAGGAATTCAGATCACAGATATTTCTGAATATACAAACTCTCCTGAAATGCTTGGAGGAAGAGTTAAGACTCTACATCCAAGGATACATGGGGGTATTTTGTCAATTAGAGATAATGAGACACATATAGTGGATATGGAAAAAAACAATATTGGCCCTATAGACATAGTAGTTGTTAACTTTTATCCATTTATAGATGTAATAAAAAAAGACGGAGTTTCACTTGATGAAGCCATAGAGAATATAGACATCGGCGGCCCGACAATGCTAAGAGCCGCTGCCAAGAACTATAAATACGTAAGTATAATTCACGATCCTGCAGACTATAAAATAGTATTAAAGGAACTTAAGAAAAATGGCGGGCATGTATCTGTTGAAACTAACTACGAATTGTCTAAAAAAGCATTTTCGTATGTAGCAAACTATGATGCAGCAATCTCTAACTTTCTAGGCTCTACAAATCTCGATGGCTCTAAAATTAAATTCCCCGATTCTCTTACAATGCATTATTCAAAATCACTGGACCTAAGATATGGTGAAAACCCTCACCAGGACGGAGCATTTTATATTCAACCGGATTTTAATGAGCCATCTGTTTCCAATTCATCCCAGCTTCAGGGTAAGGAACTTTCTCTAAATAATATTTATGATACAGACTCTGCTCTTGAAGCAGTAAAGGAATTTAAAGAGACTGCATGTGTGATCGTAAAGCACAACAATCCCTGTGGTGTTGCTACCGGCAGTAGTGTAAAAGAAGCTTTTTTAAATGCAAAGGAATGTGATCCCGTAAGTTCATTTGGAGGAATAGTCGCATTTAATACCGAAGTAGATGAGCTTGTAGCAACAGAGATGACAGAGATGTTCTTAGAGGTAATAATAGCTCCAGAGTATACCGAAAAAGCCCTGGAGATACTCTCTACAAAGAAAAATGTTAGAGTATTAAAAACTCCACCACTTAAAAATCTCTCGCAGTCTTATCTTGATTTAAAAAAGGTTACAGGTGGTGCTCTATTTCAGGATAAAGACCTTGGGGTAAGTTCTGATTTTGATAATATTAAGGTTGCCACATCAAATTCACCAACCCATCAGCAAATGGAAGCTCTAAAATTTGCATGGATAGTATGCAAACATGTAAAATCAAACACAATTATACTTGCAAAACCCGGCCAGACAGTAGGAATAGGCGCAGGACAGATGAGCAGAGTGGATTCAGTAAAGCTTTGTGGTATAAAAGCAAATATATCAACTGATGGTTCAGTACTTGCTTCTGATGCTTTTTTTCCTTTTAGAGATGGTATTGATGAAGCTGCCAAACTCGGCGTAAAAGCTATCATACAACCCGGTGGATCAATAAGGGATCAGGATATTATTGATGCGTGTGAAGAGCACGGCATATCAATGGTGTTTACTGGGGTAAGGCACTTTAAGCATTAATCCTTCAAAACTACCCCTTTACTCTGAATAATTGTACCCTTGGCCTTTTCAAGCCTTGCAAGAGCAATATTATAATCTGCTATAGCCCTTATTTGACTCGCTCTTGCATCAACAAGGTCACGCTGTGCTTCTAAAACTTCTCTGGTAGTTCCTATACCAACCTTAAGCCTTTCTTCTTCATTGGATAAAACCTGTGTAGCAAGATCAACCGATAGATTAGCCGCTTCGATTCGCCTTTTACTGTTTTCAATTTGTCTAAGTGAATTTCTTACATCAAGATTTACGTCATCAATGACCTTATCGTATTCTATTACAGTTCTGTTTAAGTCAGCTTTTGCTTTTATATAATCCCCCCTGGCCTGCCAGTTAAACAGGGGATAACTAAAAACGCCCAGAATGCTCCATGTTAAAAATTCTCCGTCATAAAGCTGATCGAATGCATCACCGGGGCTATTGAACTGTTCTGAAATAGGTTCCAATATTCCACCACCAAAATCTATTCTATTTGGATTTTCATCCCCACCAAGTCCCTGATACTCCAAAGTGCCCTGTACCGAGAGTCTTGGAAGCCTCTGATTGGAATAATATTTCCTAAGCTTTTCATTCTTTTCTAATTCTAGTTTTACTTGCTTTATTTCAGGTCTATTTTTAAATGACTCTTCTATTATTTCACTATCTCTGTAATCAATAAATTCTTTATTGGGATCATCTACCGGATTTATTCTAGAATCCAAAGGAAGTACAAGTATATTTTTTAATCTATCAGAAACTGCTTCAACATTATTTTCAGCAGTAATCACATCTACCTGTCTTGCAGCTACTTCAGATTTAGCCTGAGTAACAGTTATTGGAGGAAGAACACCTACATCAACCTGAATCTCATTTCTTTGCTGCAGATCTTTGGCTAGTTCAAGTGCCTTTTGCTGCAGTTCCAGATTTTCAATAAATCCAACGAGTCCCCAATACTCTATTTCAACATTT
>JBFFSH010000042.1:0-20749 GCA_041572575.1 Thermodesulfobacteriota bacterium | reverse complement strand
TAATTATTATTGTTACAAATTTACGCACGATTTATATTCCAAATAAAAACAATATAAATATCTTTCTATCTTAATAGTAATAAATTTTTTTAATGTGTTAAATAATTAGTGCTAAAAAGAATTATAAATATACCCCACCCTTTCCGGGTTCAGGATGGGGTATGTTAAGTGGCAAAACTTAAAGTGTTTTTTTGGCTCCTTACCAAAAGGGGTGTATTAATAATAAGGAGCCGGAGTGGTTATTGCTGTTTTAATGGTATAGGTTCTAACTTACTGCAAAGAGTAAATCGCGCTGTACCGCATTATTTGTTGTTACATGGCCTCCATAGGCATCGAAGAGGTAACTTTGATCTGAATCTTTAAAATAAAGATAGTTTTTTACCTCACCTAGTCTCTTATCTTTTTGACTTTTTTGATTCATGTTTATGTATCTTCTTATCACTTTTAACTGATCTTCCCACTTCAAAGAACTAATAAATTCAGGAAGCTCAATTTTCTTTATATCGTTGTAACGGGATGAATTCATATAAGATTTTGAAATTATATGGTCATACTCATGTTCTATCCAAAGGTAAGGCCTGAATCTTCTTCTCTCAAGCTTATGTCTGTTTGATGAATGGATATCTCTTTGTTTATTCAGTTTTTTGTCTGTTTTATCGAATGCTTCCTGTACGAATTTTTTATCAATTCCCAATGCCTGTGGAAGATTCTCTCTTATTTCAGAATCACATTTTCCTGTCTGCATAAGGCCTCTAAGTCTGCTGTAGCCTCTATACATGTCCTCTTTGTAGCCTAATTTCTCCACAATTTCTTTTTTCTTACTATCACTTCCACAAATCACATGATTTATAAGCCTGGTTATTTCATACATTTTGCACCTCCAATATTTGTAGAATATTAATTATTTATAAATTAATTATTAAATAGCCAATGGACATTTTGTGTCCAACAGTAAAAATATTTTTAAAATAGTAAAAAAAGTTTGGAGGAAAGGGAAAATGATAGATATTCCAGAGCCGATTGGAAAGTACGACAGATTTTACTATTTAATAGAATGTCTCTCTAATCACAAGACAGGTGTTACGGTGGAAGAAATTGCAGAAGCTGTATACAAAAGTGAGAAGACCGTAAGAAGAGACCTTAAATCAATAGAAGGAAATATCTTTGGAATAAACCTCATAAAAGACAGAGGACCGGACAACAGATACAGATATAGAATAGAAAAACAGGCTGCTACTTTCCGCCCTCTACTTTTAAATACCTATGAAGTTTTAGCTCTATATTTCATTAGGGGATTTGCCCATTTTAAAGACATTCCATTTATGCAGAGCAATTTAAAAGAGGTTTTTAATAAAATTGATCTTACTGCTACAGAAGCTAAAAAGAATGCAGGCAATGATTTTTTTAACCGCGTATCGAACCTGTTCATTCTGCCAAGAGAGCTCGGTGGCAAGATTTATGGTGAGAAGAGCAGACTTATATTTCTGGAAAAAATTATTGAAGCTGCGCTTGATTTCAGAATATGCGAGATTACTTACGGAAAAGGGAAAAAAGAAAAAAAATACAGGATCGCTCCGCTACATTTTTTTAATTACAGAGATGCAATATATGTGCTTGCAAGAAACCTCAGTAAACCCGAATATGAAAAGGAAAATATAATTGTAAGTATGGCACTACACCGGATTAAAGAGCTTGAGATAATCGAGGATAATTTTGATTACCCCGGAGATTTTGATGTTGAAGAATATTTTGATGGCAGTCTTTTTAAATTTGAGGACAAAAAGCACAGTATTAAACTGCTTTTCAGCCCGGAGATAAAGGACTATATCTTAGAGAGAGAATGGTACCCCAATCAGATGGAAAGGCTTTATAAAGACGGTAGTGTGGAGCTTAAGTTTGAAAGTGATATAAATATGATCCTTACAGGTTGGATCAAAGGTTTTGGATCAAATGTGAAGGTTTTAGAGCCAAAAGAGCTAGCTGATGAAATCATTATTGATCTAAAGGATAATATTGATCAGTATAACTAAAGACTATCGCCCTTCTGTAATTTATTCATAAATATTAGATATTCTGAATCCATTTAATATTTTGATTTGTCTATTTAAATAAGAGATGAATATTCAGAATATCTCAGATTCAATTAATAAATATCTACAAAACAAGATCATAACTTGTTAAATGATAAGGAGGCGTACCATGAAGAACAGTACATATTTTAAAAAGAATTTTGCTGTTTTGGGTTTAGTTGTTTTTGCATTAGTTTTAACGTTGTTTGTTTTTTCAAAATCATCTGTAGCAGAGAAATCTGATGCTGCATATAAATTTAACGAAAAAGGTGAGCTCATAAAGCCAGAAGGTTACAGGGAATGGATTTTTGTTGGAACTCCTGTAACTCCTAATGACATGAACAACGGCAAAGCCCCTTTCCCTGAGTTCCATCACGTATATATAGATCCTGTAAGTTATAAACATTATAAAGAAACGGGTAAGTTCAGAGAAGGAACTATACTTATGAAAGAACTTATAAGCGTCGGTTCCAAGAGTGCTGTGAGCGGTAATGGTTATTTTGAAGGTGAATTTTTAGGACTGGAAGCAACTATTAAAGATTCAAAAAGATTCCCTAAAGAACCAGGCAATTGGGGGTATTTTAGTTTTTCCAAACCGGATCATTCTCTTCCTTACAAAGATACGGCAAAAATATTTCCCGCTGCTGCATGTAATGCCTGTCATCAGGCAGCTGCAGCTGATGACTGGGTGTTCACACAGTACTATACTAATCTGCGTGCTTTGAAAAAGAAATAGAGTAAAGATAGCTGGTCAAGTTTATAGAGGTAAATATAATGAGAGTTTTTATTATAACTAGCGTAGCTGCGTTCATTTTCGTGTCATTTAATAGCCAAAATTTAATTGGAGATACATATTCTTCCATTGTTGATGACAAAGGGAATATCACTCGTCCAACCGATTTTAAAGAAAAATGGGTGTATCTGGGTTCCTGGATACACCCGGATAGTTTGAAGGACGGTTTTCACAACGTTTATACTCAGCCTGGGGTTGTTGAAAAGTATAAAAAGAGTGGAGGAGAATTTCCAGACGGCGCTGTATTGGTTAAGGAACTGAGATCATCTAGTACTGCTGATATGACGACAGGTAAGAATGTACATTCAGCCGATAAAGAAGTGCTTTGGTTTGTGATGGTTAAGGACAAAAAAGGAAGGTTTGCTGATAATCCAAAGTGGGGAGATGGCTGGGGATGGGCTTTGTATTATGCCGATAACCCATCAAAAGACGTCTCTACGGATTATAAGAAGGATTGTTTAGGATGTCACATACCTGCTAAAGGTACAGACTGGATTTATGTAAATGGATATCCTGTATTAAAATAAATATATTAATAAATTAACAATTAAGATACTACTCAGAATTTTAAATTGTTCTAGCTGCTGTATTATAGCGCTTTCTATAGTTCTATTTTCCTGCACCAATCTACAATCAAATAGGTCTCCAGAGCCTAAAAACAAACTATCTGTACTCACCTAATCTGCCTCCGCCAAGGGATTTATGAGTAATTCGCATTTATTCCTGGGCGAATATGAAGCAATTTTAATCGACGCACAGTTTAATGCAGAAGATGCTCATAATGTGGTAAACCTAATTCTCCAATCAGGCAGGAAACTGTCTAAGATTATTATTACACACCCGCATCCAGATCATTATTATGGTCTGGAAGTAATCGGAGCTAAATTTAGTGATGCTGAAATAGTTGGCGGGCATCAAACTATTGAACATATCAAAAACAGCGCTAAGTACTGGGGCGATAATCCACAAGTGTTTCAAAACCCCAAAAGGTATAAAACATTAAGTGGGATAAGTATTAAACTAGACCAAACTGATTTAATCTACAAGATTTATAAAGATAGTGAGAGTGTTGAAAATACTGTTCTTTATATCCCGTCTCTTAAGATATTATTTAGTGGCGACTTAGCGAGCAATAAAGTGCATATGTGGCTTGCAGAAGGCAATTCAAAAAACTGGCTTAATCATTTAATTGATATTCGGTCCATAGGACCGGTTGAGAAAATATATCCAGGGCATGGTTCTGTATCAGATTTGAGACTTATTTCCGATGCCGAGAACTATATAAAGGATTTTAATAGAATTGCAGGTAGTTCAAAAAACAAGGATGAAGCTGCTAAACGTTTTATGGGAATTTATAAAAATTATCAAATGCCCGAAATTCTTGAAGCAAGTTTAATGAGTGTGCTCAACAAATAGGAGATACTTTTATGCCTTTTTTAATTACTATTCGAAATGTTTTTTTAGTTACATTTCTAATCTTGTTTGCAGCAAACGAATCATTTGCAAAGTGTGAAGATCCTGCAAGTCCGAATGTTAACTGGCAGGGATGCAATAAAGTAGGAGTCTATCTAAAGAATAAAGACTTAAGTGGAGCAAACCTGCAGGGTGCAAATTTAAGAGGTGCAAATTTCGAAGGAGCAAATCTTTCCGGAGCTAATTTGAATGAAGCTATTCTGCTTGGGGCTAAGCTTGAGGGGGCTAACCTGGAAGGAGCAACAATTACTTCAGCATTTCTTACAAAAGCACTTGTTGCAGGTATTAAATTAAAGGGTGCAATATTGGATAATACTTACTGGGTTAATGGTAAGCAGTGTAAACCGGGTTCAGTGGGAGAATGTATATTTTGATTAATCTTTAATAAATAGAATATTCAAAACGCCTTACTCCTGGACTTGATCTTGTCCACTGTAGTTAAAAGCAGAAGCGCCTGCTCTTTAGAGATATTTATTTTATCTGAAAGGTTGCTAAGGATTCTTTTATTCTTGATATATTTATTGGATAGATTTTTTACCGTTTGATATAGCTCTCTATTATTTCTTAATATACTTAATATCTCTCTTTCTTCGTTATTTAGTTTGTTTTCAAGCTCGACACTCTCCGGGCCTTTTCCATTTACAAGCCATTCATAGTTTACTCCATACTTATGCTCAAGGGCTAATAACACGGGTTTTGAAGGCTTTGCCTTACCGGTTTCCAGTTCTGACAGATAATTTGGTGAAATACCAATCCTATTGGAAAATTCATGCTGAGTAAGCGAGTGCTTTGATCTTATTGCTTTAATCCTTTGTCCCGTATGCATAGTAACCTCTTTATAATGCTATTCTTTATATATGTGATGAGAAATTAATAGAAAAAGTTTCAGAATATTCCAAAAAATTATTAAATTCAGCATCTATACAAAATAATTGCAATCAAAACAGCTATATATTCGTTTATATATATAAAATTGATGAATTCAGGAGGCAGTAAATGAACAAGTTAGTAATATCAGCATTTTCTCTTATGTTTGTAACATTAAGTATGGTTGTTTATGCAGGGGACGATCCCTCAATTCAGGGTAAACCCAGAACTGGTTCTCAGACAGCAATGACAAACCACATAAATGCTAACACGTTTGATGGCAAATATGTGATTTATGATGCAGTGCAAGGAAAATTACTTAAACTCGACTTCAAAGAGCTCCATGCAGGGCTTGTAAAAAAAGGTGATTTTTATGTAAGCTGTGCTGATTTTACAGATACTCAGGGCAATAAGTACGACCTTGATTTTCTGGTTGGCGAAAAAAGTAATGATTATTTTGTAGTTCAGGCGCTCGTTCATAAAGTAAATACTGACAAACGCAAATATCACCTGGAGAACTGATTTAATAGCCTTTGAAGGTTATACTGATCTAATATGGATTACAGAGAGCTTGTGCAGTATGGATATAGGTATGCACTTAGTTTAACAAACAATGGTCATGACGCAGAGGACCTGGTGCAGGAAGCATTTGTAAAAATTAAAGGTAAAAGCAAAGATGTTTCAAAGACCTATTTTTATAAAACAATCAAGTCTCTTTTTATAGATAAATACAGAAGGGAGAGTCTTGTTGTGTTTGATACAGAACAGGCAGAGCAGGACTCTCAATTACAAGAAACATTTGATGAAGAAATATCAGTATCAGCAGAACATATCGAAATATGTCTTGAGGTATTGAGGCCGGTTGAAAGAGAGGTTTTATTTTTAAGCGCAGTTGAGCAGTATACAGCAGAAGAGATAGGTAATATGATGGAAAAACCACGGGGTACTATTCTCTCTTTGATTCACAGGTCTAAAATTAAGTTCAGGGATAAATTAAGAAGCTTGGAGCATAAGGATAAAATATCCAGGGACATTAAATAAATGGATAACCTAGATAATAGTATAAAGCAGTATTATGAGTCTCAGTCGCTGTCTGAGGACCGCCTGGAACGAATTCTTGGGGAGTCTTCCAACAAGACAAGTTTAAAGAAACTTTACATTCCTTTATCTATCGCGGCATCATTGCTGATAGCCGTTCTTGCTTCGTCGGTATTTTATTTTGATGGCTATCTTTTAACTAAAAGGGTAATAAAAGAAATTGAGATGAATCATAATAAGCATCTTTCTGTCGAGATGTTTTCCACAGAATATGCCGAGCTTTCCGGCATGCTTAAAAAGCTTGATTTTGAACTTGTAAGACCCGATTCTCCATTTACAAAAGACTATGAGCTTATCGGCGGAAGGTACTGCTCCATTCAGGGTGAGCTTGCAGCTCAGCTAAAACTAAAACATAAGGGTAACGGTTCAATCTCTACCCTTTATGCGGCGAGTCTAAATCCGGAGTTACAAAAAATAAAGCTTACCGATAAGAATACGAATACAACCTCTATAAAACTGTGGAATAGCGATAATATTTTCTACGGGCTTGCTGAAGATCTTTAATACAAATAAAAGACAAAATTATTTGCACTATAGAGTCTTTTATATTAAATATCTCCTCTATGTTTAATCTTACAAAGCTTTCCTTTGAGTTTAGCAAAACACATTCCGATATGATGTCCGATTTTCTCTCCGGTGTCGGAGCCATTGGTGTAGCTGAGGATTTTATTGATGATTCAAAATCTGAGATAAATTCTTACTATCCAAACTTCACAAATATGAACGAGGTTATTTATAAGATAAAAAACTATGTGGCTGTTCTTGAAGGTGAATATGGCAAGCTGTATCTTGGGGAGTTTAATGTAGAAGAAATTGATGAATCCAAATGGCAGGTCTGGAGGGATATTCTAAAAACTGTAAGGGTTACTGACCGAATTATCATAAGACCACCATGGGAGGAGCACGATACACAAAATGATGAAATTGTTATAGAAATAAACCCATCCATGGCATTTGGAACAGGGCATCATGAATCAACAAGGCTATGCCTTGAAGCAGCAGAAAAAATCATTACAAATGAAAAGATAGAGAGCGTACTGGATGTAGGCTGCGGAAGCGGAATTTTATCAATTGCAGCTTATAAGCTGGGCGTAAATGAGGTTTTGGCTTTCGATGTCGACCCTGTTTCAATTGATGAGACACACCAGAATATGGAAAGAAACCGGATTTCAGGAAAATTCACAACCAAGTGCTGTGAGATAAAAGATATACAGGGCAAGTTTGATTTGATCCTTGCAAATGTTTATGCAGAGCCTCTCATTAGCATGAGTGACGAAATAAAATCCAGGTTAAATAATAATGGAAGAGCTATATTATCCGGTTTCCAGGACTTTAGGGTTAAAGAAATAAAATTAGCCTATGAAAAGTCGGGTTTTACACTTGTTGATACAATACAGGATGATGAATGGGTTTGTGCTGTGTTTCGTATAGATTAAATTATCATTTCATTTTTAATAACTTCAAATATTCATTAATATTATGTAATGGACACCAAGCCGGAAAACAATTCAATTTCAACCACAAGGTTTAAGCTTCATGAGATAATATTCGAAGCCGATACCTTCCTTGGCAAGATTTTCGATATTGTCCTAATCTCCTGTATCGTTCTTAGCGTTATTTTTGTCATGCTCGACAGCGTAAGATCATTCCGTGAGCAATATGGCAACCTGCTCTATCTGGCAGAATGGTTTTTTACCATAGTTTTTACAATTGAATATGTGCTTCGTCTATACTGTGTAGGAAACAGGATTAAATATGCCATAAGCTTTTTTGGAATCGTAGATCTTTTGGCGATAGTCCCAACTTATCTGAGTCTTCTTCTTCCGGGCTCGCAGTATTTCCTGGTGGTTCGTTTGCTTAGAATATTAAGGATATTCAGGGTGCTGAAACTTGCCCATTATGTAGGTGAGTCCACCCTTCTTTTGCAGGCGCTTGTAGCCAGCAGAAGAAAGATATTTGTTTTTCTCATGACAGTACTAACACTTGTAATCATTCTTGGCTCTATTATGTATCTTGTGGAGGGCGAAAAAAACGGATTTTCGAGCATTCCTAAGAGCATTTACTGGGCAATTGTGACAATCACTACAGTCGGTTATGGAGATGTAGCTCCGGTTACCAACCTTGGCAAATTCATTGCATCCATAATCATGATTATCGGCTACAGTATTATTGCTATTCCCACCGGTATTGTAACTGTGGAAATTGCAAATGCATTTAAAGGAAATTTGTCTACTCAGGTATGTCTGCACTGTAATGCAGGCGGACACGATATGGACGCCGTTTTTTGCAAACGTTGCGGCCATGAAATACATCCGAAAGTCGAATAAGAATCGGGAGTGATACAGATATATGTAATATAGAGTTACTTAATTTTTTCAACTACCGTAGCAATGCCCATTCCGCCGCCTATACAAAGTGAACAGAGGCCAAGTTTAGCCTCTTTTCTTTGTTTTAGTTCATGAAGTAATTTAACCAGTATTACTGCCCCTGATGCTCCAATGGGATGACCAAGAGCAATAGCGCCGCCGTTTACATTGAGCTTATTCTCAGGAATCGGAAGATCACTTAGGCATGCTAAGGACTGTGCTGCGAAAGCTTCATTTAATTCAAATAAGTCTATATCATCTATTGATAGGTTTGCTTTTGTTAGGGCTTTTTGAATTGCGGGCACGGGTCCGATACCCATTATAGAAGGATCCACTCCAGCAAGTGTATATGACCTTATAAATGCAAGAGGTTCTAAATCCAGCTCAGATGCCTTTGATTCTGAACAAACTATTATTGCGGCTGCACTGTCATTTATGCCTGAAGCATTTCCGGCTGTTACTGTGCCGTCTTTTTTGAATACGGGTTTTAATTTATTCAGTGATTCGATTGTAACGTCACCCCTTGGGTGTTCGTCTGTTTTAAATTCAGTATATTCACCACTTCTTTTGGGAATAGAAATAGGCACAATCTGAGAATCAAACTTCCCATCTTCCTGTGCCTGTTTAGTTTTCATTTGGCTATTGTAAGCAAATTCATCCTGCCTCTCTCTTGATATATTGTACTGCTCGGCAAGGTTTTCGGCGGTTATACCCATATGATAATCACCGAATATATCCCATAGTCCATCGTAGACCATACCGTCAATAATTTCTTCTTTTGGCATTGCCATTTTATAGCCCCAGCGTGCCTTCTTAAGATAAAAAGGAGCCTGGCTCATATTTTCAATGCCGCCAGCCACGATACAGTCCGCATCCCCAGCCTTTATTGCCTGAGCTGCAAATATAACAGACTGAAGACCGGAACCGCAGAGCCTATTTAAAGTTAAAGCGGGAGTTTCTACGGGGAGTCCTGAATTGATAGCAATTTGTCTGGATGGATTTTGACCAAGGCCTGCTCCCAGGATGTTTCCCATGATACAGTCATCAATATTTTTAGGGTCCAGACTGGATTGATTTAATATTTCTTTAACAACGGTTATTCCCAGATCAACTGCACTTGTATCCTTTAACGTTCCTCCAAATGTACCAATTGCAGTTCTCAGTGGATTACAAAGTACGACTTTTTCCATTTTAGGTCCCCTTAAATTCAGCAGTTCTTTTTTCTATAAATGCACTCATACCTTCTTGCCTGTCATATGAATCAAAACACTCAATCCCTTTTTGAAGCTCCAGCTCAAGTGATTCAGATAACACCAAATCCTGACCGCTATTTATCATTTCTTTAGCGTATCCAACTGCAAGTGGGCTGTTACCAGATATTTTCTCTGCAATAGAAACCACTTCGTCCATGAGATCATCCTGTTTTACTACCTTATCTACCATGCCGATTTCTGCTGCCTGTTCTGCGGATATCATCTCCCCAGTGAAAATTAGCTCTTTTGCCTTTGCAATTCCAAGTAGTCTAAGCGCTCTTTGAGAACCTCCCCAGCAAGGAAACAATCCAAGCTTTGTTTCCGGAAAGCCTAATTTAGCATTATCCGAAGCTATTCTGATATCACAGGCAAGCGCAAGTTCGCTACCACCTCCAAGCGCATATCCGTTTATGGCGGCTATAACCGGAATTATTAATTTTTGCAGATTATTAAAGTTGCCGTGAGATATTTCGCAGTAGTTTTTAAATTCATCCTTGTTCATCTCTTTCATCTGTGAAATATCGGCCCCGGCCACAAATGCTTTTTTGCCAGAACCAGTGATTATTAATACTCTTATTTCTTCTTTTGGAAGTTGATTGTCTATGAATTCTTTTAGCTCGGTAACGGTTTCAAGGCTGAGTGTGTTCAGAGCTTTTTCTCTATTGATCGTTAAAAGACCAATGTTAGGCTTGATCTTTTTATAAATAATATTTTCTGACATCTTATTCTCTCCTTAAATTAATAGTCATAAAATCCTCTTCCCGATTTTCTTCCCAGATGACCAGCTCTTACCTTTTGTCTTAGTAGTGGGCAGGCTCGGTATTTACTATCTTTAAATTCAGCAAATAAAACATCCATTATATCAAGTGTCACATCCAGTCCGATTAAATCTATTAGCTCAAGGGGTCCCATAGGGTGATTAGTGCCAAGCTTCATGGCTTTGTCTATATCCTCAGCAGTTCCCATTTGTTCATCTAGTGCGAATACTGCCTCGTTTAACATTGGAACTAAAATCCGGTTCACTATAAACCCGGGTCTGTCTTTTGTAACAACGGGGTCCTTATCGAGGCTGAGTATAAACTCTTCAGCTGTTTTAATGGTCTGTTTGCTTGTGGCCAATGATTTAATTATTTCGACCAGTTTCATAACTGGAGCAGGATTGAAAAAATGTATGCCTACCACTTTATCTGGCCTGGAAGTAAACATGGCAAGCTCGGTTATAGACAGGGTGGAGGTGTTGGATGCGATGATGCAGTCTTTTTTTACGACCGCATTTAACTTTACAAATAGTTCTCTTTTTATGTCGATATTCTCAGATACAGCTTCTATGACCAGATCACAGCTAGAAAGATTATCAAGGTTTGTAGATGTATTAACTCTTTTTAGAATTTGCTGGTGGATCTCTTTTGTGATCTTTTCTTTGTCCACAAGTCTAGAGAGGTTCTTATTAATACTGGATACCGATTTTTTAAGCAGTTCATCGTTTAAATCAATTAGGACTATCTCGTAACCTGAAGCAGCCACAAGCTGCGCAATACCCGAGCCCATGGTTCCTGATCCAACAATGCCTACCATATTTATTATTTTGCCCATAATTATTTTACTCCATTTAGTAATAACTCTGTTTGGGAATTTATGTATGAATTTATTGTATAATTTTCACTTAGAGCCCAGCGCCTGAATGCCCACATCTGTCCTGCTACCATGATATTGTGAGAGACTATATCAGCTTTCTTTTTGCTAATTGAAACAGATTTATCTTTTATACATTGTATTAATATATCTTTAAAAATAGATGTTAAATCGCTTTCTGCTTTAAAAATATATTTTCTCGCACTTTTGCTAAGAGATTTGGTTTCCTGATATAAAAGGAGCATATTGTTTTGATTTTTATCTATTATTTTAAAATAGTCTTTGATAGCATTTTTGAGAATATCAATTGGAGGCTTATTGCTTGCAACGGATTCTTTGAGCTTAGTGCTAATGCTTGAGTGAATGTGATCACAAACCAAAAAAAGAATATCATTCTTTGTTCTTATATAGTCATAAAGCGCACCCATGCTCATGCCGGATTCTTTAGCAATTTCCCTTACACTTGTTTCATGAAAGCCTTTAATAACAAAGAGCTTTACAGCTGCATTTATAAGTTCTGTTCGCCTTGTATCAATCAGCTTTTTATTTTTTATCTTTGATTGAACTTCATTTTGCATTTTGTAATCTGTAATAAATCAATATTCATTAAGTGCCTGTCTTGCTATAACTATTTTTTGTATCTCCGAGGTGCCTTCATAAATCTCTGTAACCTTAGCGTCTCTAAAGTACCGTTCAACAGGAAAGTCAGTCGTATATCCATTACCCCCGTGTATCTGGATTGCTTTTGTAGTGACCCACATAGCGGTCTCTGCTGCAAATAGTTTTGCCATAGCTGACTGTTTTGTAAATTTCTCACCCTGATCCAAAAGAGACGCCGCCTGCCACGTTAAAAGTCTTGCGGCTTCTACTTTTGTAGACATATCTGCAAGCATAAACTGTATGCCCTGAAAGTTAGATATAGTGTCGTTAAATGCTTTTCTCTGCTTAGAGTAAATAATTGATGCTTCAAGGGCGGCCCTTGCAATGCCTACAGCCTGTGCTGCTACGCCTATTCTGCCACCATCAAGAGTTTTCATTGCTATCTTAAACCCTTCACCTTCTTCCCCAAGCAGGTTTTCTGCTGGTACTATACAGTCATCAAATATTATCTGTGTAGTACTGGAAGCCTTGATTCCAAGTTTGTGTTCGGATTTGCCTATCTCAATTCCTTCGGAATCCAGATCAACAATAAATGCAGAAATTCCTCTGCTGCCTTTATCTTTATCTGTCGATGCAAACACTATTGCCACATCTGCCTCTGAGCCGTTTGTTATCCAGGATTTTAAGCCATTGATTATATAATGTTTCTCTTTTTTAACTGCAGTAGTTTTTATACTTGTAGCATCGGAACCTGCTTCTGGTTCGCTAAGTGCAAAACAGCCCAGCTTAGTTCCGGATGCAAGATCAGTTAGATATTTTTGTTTTTGTTGTTCTGTTCCAAAATAAACTATCGGACTGCAGGCAAGTGAATTATGTGCTGAAACAATTATTCCCGTAGATGCGCAGGCCTTTGATATCTCTTCTACTGCAATGATATAAGATAGATAATCAAGGCCACTGCCTCCATACTCAGTAGGAACAAAATGGCCCATAAATCCAAGCTCGCCGAGTTTGGCTATAAGCTCAGATGGGAACCTGGAATTTCTCTCATTTTCTGATGCCTCAGGTTTGATCTCCTTTTCTGAATAATCTGAGATTAATTCCCGTATCATTTTCTGATCATCAGTAAGGTTTGTTTCCAGCATAAATTATCTCCAACAGTTTTTATCTATTATCTTTTTGTCTATTAACCCCGAGCCCATATCTAATTGATAAAAGCTCCATGTGTCCTGTCTCATTAAATGCGAGCGAGCGCTCGCTCGTCTACTGAAATAATAAACCCAATAATTATATTAGTCAAGGGTTTTAGTGTTGTTAGGTATTGTCTCTTGATCTGGTGACTTAACACAATGTTTGATATAATTGCTCTAATACTGATGTGCTATTTGGATAAATTTATAAAAATGGAGATGATTAATGTCGGATAAACCTTTTCAGGACTACTGGAAACATAACAAATGCTATGGGTGCGGGCACAATGAACATGGCCATAAGATTAAAAGCCACTGGGATGGTGATAAATCTGTCTGTATTTGGAAGCCCGAAGAATATCATGCGGCAGGCCCACCTGGGTTTTTATATGGAGGAATAATTTCATCTATTATAGACTGTCATACTGTGTGCTCTGCAATAGCATATGAGTATAATATTGAAGAAAGGGAATATGACTCAAAACCTTTAATATGGTGTGTAACAGCGTCTTTAAAAGTCGATTATCTAAAACCTACCCCAATAGATAAACCCGTAAAACTAGAAGCATATATACAAAAAAGAGAAGGCAGGAAAATCTGGCTTAGTTGTGATATGTTTTCAGACGATCTCAAAACTGCCACAGGTGAAGTATTGGCTATTCGTGTAAACGCAGATGATTGGTATGTTGAATAATTGCATTAACCGAAAATTGAGCCTATAATAAACGTGGGGGCAGAATATAATCATGAATATTATATCACAATGGCTATCCAGGTTCGATGACTATTTTAAGAAAAACAAATTTCATTGATACGTCATCTATACAATAGTGTATTTGTCTGTATTTGTGTTTTTGTCATCCTTGCTTCATGATCATAATACTAAGTTTTTTAAAGATGTAAAAATATTTACGAATACTTTACATCTAAGACCTGTTGGTGAGATTGATAATGATGAATTACAAAATAAAAATAATGTATATAAACTATATGAAGAGAAACATAATCACTACATTGAACATTACGGAACCAAGAATATCTTTGGCGCTAATCCTATATTAAATAAGTTTAAAGTTACAAGAGATAAAGTTTTATTAAATAGAACTAAGAAACAGGAAATAATAAATACTGAATTTGGATCTATAAATTCTTCTACAAAATATATCTATAAAGGCCGGCGTCCACATGACCTTATCAGGTTTAATGTTAAAGTAGCAAATGATGATTTACATGCTGACATCCCCGAGATATTAGATGAATTTGAAGATACAATAAGCTTAAAATTAGATGCAATAAGTTTAATAAGAATATTTGATGGTTTAGAAGATCAGAAGTTAATAGTTTCTGCTGTATATCATCCAAGCGATCTTTCTATTTATTGTTTTAATGTTTTTGCAACGGTAAATGGAAGAGTTGTTGATAATGACCATGTGTTACTACCCAATGAATATATTAGAAAAGGAAGTTGTAAAACAGATTTTGATAGTTCAGCAAAGTATTTTGGATTTCCCTTAGTCTTAAACTATGGTGATTATATTGAGAAGCCAATGCATATTCGTGGTGCTTCTAATCTTAAAGTAAAACTCGAGCTAGTTAATCTGCATTACAATCATAATTATATAGTGAGGAGATATATAAAGAACAAAAATAAACCAATAGAAACTAGTTGGCTAAAATTTCAAAAGACAAAAGAAGATATTGCTTTGGAAGAATTTGATAAATTAAAGAAATTTGGCAAATAACACAATTATTTTACAACCTGTCAGCCTCAAAAGTGTTACATGAATTTATGTCTCCGCTCTTTAGACCAATCTTAAACCATCTTACCCTCTGAGCAGATGAGCCGTGGGTGAAAGAATCAGGGGTTACATGACCTGTTGATTGTTTTTGCAGTCTGTCATCACCAATGCTGCTTGCGGCATTAAGGGCTTCATCTATATCGCCCTTTTCCAAAATTTGTCTTGCCTTATCTGCATGATGCGCCCAGATGCCTGAAAAGCAGTCGGCCTGAAGCTCCTGCATTACCGACAGCTTGTTTCCTTCTACCTTACTCATCCTTGTTCTTGCATTGTAGACCTGCTCAGATATTCCAAGAAGGTTTTGCACATGATGGCCAACTTCATGCGCTATTACATAGGCCTGTGCAAAGTCACCGGGAGCACCCAATTTATGTTTAAGATCCTGATAAAAACTTAGATCTATATATACCTGCTGGTCGCGCGGGCAGTAAAAAGGTCCCATTGCAAACTGTGCAAGTCCGCATGCAGACTTCACTGCCCCTGAAAATAGAACCAGTCTGGGTTCTCTATAATTTCCGCCCATCTGTTTGAATAAAGGGTTCCAGGTGTCTTCAGTATCTGCCAGCACTACTGAAACAAAATCTGAAAGCTCATCCTTTACCCCGGGGTTAGTTGTTTGAGTATTTTGCTCTTGAACTGAAACTGAATCAATTCCGGATTTGATGTTCATAAGGGTGCTTGGATCGATACCCAAATACATCCCAATTAACAGGATTATTATAAAACCAATGCCACCGCCAGCGGATTTCCTGCCAACCCTTCTGCCCCTTCTGTCCTCTACATTACTGCTTCTCCTGCCAAGTCTCCATCTCATGATTATATTTACCCCTGATTAGAATATTAATATATTAATGCTTAATTATATATAATATATTTTTATTTATAAATAAAAATACAGAGGTTGAAATCATGAAGGTAGATGTAGGAATAGAAATAATGGTTAGAGCTTTTAATATCCATTGGGGAAGGAAAAGGAAGGTTATAAAATATTTTGCATATTCTTTAGCTGTTACCATAATTGCATTTGGCATATGGATTATTAGTAAAAATTATTCCAATAGTTATCAGGGCTATATATCTGTTTTTATAGGAATTACAGCCATACTCTTAATAAATCTTAATAATTCAATTATCAGATGGAAGCTAAATAAACAGTACAATCAGATGGGAGATGACATACAAAATGTGGATATGAGCTTCGATAAAGAAAACCTGTATATTAAAACCCCAAAGTCAGAAACAAAGATTAGATGGGACACATTTGTAAAGTGGAAGGAGAGGGATGGATTGATCCTGGCATACAGAAATGATTCATATTTTCAGGTGATACCCGTAAGCCAATTTCCTGAAAATGACGGATTGGAGATAAGAAGTTTATTGGATGAACATTCTACAATGATTGTTTGAATTTTATCAGAGCTTGTTTTCTATCTCTTCTTTAATAAGCCTTCTTTCTTCTTCCAAATCCATCTCAGTAAATTCCCTACCTGCTCTTTTGTACCAATATTTGGAATTAGAAACATCACCCTCTTCCCTATGCAAATTTGCATGAATCCAGTAAGCAAGCTCATGCTCTATATCCTGGACTATTTTGTGAGCCTTTTCCCAATTTCCATTATTTGCAGTATTTATGGTTTCTACTAATTTTTCTTTCATCGTTTAATTAATGGATTGATTATTAAATCTCTGTTTATACTTAGAATAATCTATCACAATTCTGTCATATGCTTTATTTATCAGACTTGATGAAATCATAAAATCGGCTGTAGATCTGTTGCATGCAGTGGGGATGTTCCATAGCACAGCAATCCTGAGAAGCGCTTTTACATCCGGGTCGTGAGGTTGGGGAGACAGAGGGTCCCAAAAGAATATAAGCAAATCGAGTTTCCCTTCTGCAATTTTTGCTCCCACCTGCTGGTCACCCCCAAGCGGGCCGCTATTAAATCTTTTTACTTTTACTCCAAGGGTATCCTGTATCAACTTGCCGGTAGTTCCTGTGGCAAAAAGATTATGTTTTATAAGTACATCTTTATTCTTTTTTGCCCAGTCAAGAAGGATTTCCTTTTTATTGTCGTGAGCTACCAGTGCAATTCTTTTTTGCTTATCTATAGGGATGTGTTTTACCTGCATATTTTCTCCCGAATCAATCTTGTGATTTTAGATTAATACTACTGGATTGCTTTTGAAATGGAAATAATAGGAGCCTTGCCAAACAGCAGGGCTCCTATTACCTATTTAAGAATGGGTAATTCTATGAGTCTCTGAATTTGTTATATCAATTTGTGTACTGTCTATTTTGTCATTTAGAATCTCTGTATCAGATATTATAGCTTCTTTGAGCACTTCGTCCATATGCTCAACAAGCTTTATTTCAATATCCTTAAGAATATTGGATGGAATATCCTTTGTATCCTTGAGATTGTCCTTTGGAATAATCACCTGGGTTACTCTTGCACGGTGAGCAGCAAGAATCTTTTCTTTGAGCCCTCCGATGGGAAGTACCTTACCCCTAAGGGTAATTTCTCCAGTCATTGCTACATCGCGTTTTACAGGTTTTTTAATCAGAGCAGATACGATTGCTGTTGTGATTGCAATACCTGCAGAGGGGCCGTCTTTTGGAATTGCACCCTCTGGGACATGAATGTGGATATCTACTTTTTGATAGAAATTCCTTTCAAGCCCAAGCTGAAGGGTTCTTGACCTCACGTAACTCATTGCTGCCTGAGCTGATTCCTGCATAACGTCACCCAGTTTTCCGGTGACCTTAAAGTTGCCCTTACCCGGAACTATAGAAACCTCTATGTTAAGAATCTCTCCGCCTATCTCTGACCATGCAAGACCTGTAGACATACCTACAATGTCAGTGTCTTCAATCTCACCGAATTTAAATTTTGGTATTCCTAAGAACTTATTCAGATTCTTAGGCGTAATTTTCACGCTGTGATCTTCACCTTTTTGAACTATCTCTTTTGCAGCCTTTCTGCAAAGCGTGGCAAGCTCTCGTTCTATGGTTCTTACACCGGCTTCTCTGGTGTAGAGCCTTATGGCATTAAGAATAGCACCTTCGGTGACTGTTACATTCTTGTCTTTAAGCCCATGTGCCTCAAGCTGTTTTGGAAGCAGAAAGTGCTTTAGGATTTTTACTTTCTCAATCTCTGTATAGCCAGGAATACGGATTATTTCCATTCTGTCCTGAAGTGCCCATGGTATAGAATGGAGCACATTGGCTGTACAGATAAAAAGCACGTTTGAAAGATCATAATCCACTTCAATGTAATGGTCATTAAATGTTTTGTTTTGTTCAGGATCAAGCGCTTCTAAGAGTGCAGAAGAAGGATCACCCCTGAAATCTGATCCAAGCTTGTCTATTTCGTCCAACAGGAATACAGGGTTGCTGGTTCCTGCTTTTTTCATACCCTGAATAATCTTTCCGGGAAGCGCTCCGATGTATGTTCTTCTGTGACCACGAATCTCGGCTTCGTCTCTTACACCTCCAAGAGATATACGCACAAACTTCCTGTCCATTGCTCGTGCTATGGACTTTGCAAGTGAAGTCTTACCTACACCAGGTGGGCCAACAAAACAAAGTATCGGGCCTTTTAGTTTATTTGTAAGTTTTCTAACAGCCAGGTATTCGACAATCCTTTCTTTTGGCTTATCAAGACCAAAGTGATCTTCATCCAAAATTTTAGTAGCATCATCAATGTCCAACCTGTCTTCAGTCTTTTCGTCACCCCATGGTAGAGTCAAAATCCAGTCTATATAGTTTCTTTCAACGTTTGCCTCAGGAGTCATAGGTGACATGAGTTTTAATTTCTTAAGCTCTTTCTTTATCTTTTCTTCTACGTCCTCTGGCAGCGACTTTTCTTTTAATTTCTCTTCAAACTCCTGTACCTCTGATTTCATGTCGTCGCCTTCACCAAGCTCGTCCTGAATGGCTTTCATCTGCTCATTTAGATAATGCTCTTTTTGAGCCTTTTCCATTCTTTTCTTTACTCTCTGCTCGATACGTTTTTCAACCTTAAGAATTTCTAAATCTTCGCTGAGCTTCTCAAATATCTTCTCGAGCCTTTGTTTAGGATCTATGATTTCAAGAAGTTCCTGTTTGTCGTCCTGTTTTAGCTGAATATAGGCGCATATTGAATCAGAAAGTCTGTTTGCTTCCTTAATTGAGGAAACATTGTTATAAGATTCTGCAGGTATTTTCTTGTTATGTTTAACATAACTTTCAAAAGCCGAAAGCAAATTTCTGATAAGTGCCTCGGATTCTATGTCTGAAACCTGTTCTTCTTTGATTGGTTCAGCGTGTACGAGAAAATATTCAGACTTTGGAATAAAATCGACAAGCTTTCCCCTTTTTTTACCTTCTACCAGTACCTTAACAGTACCATCTGGCAGCTTTAGCATCTGCGCAACTGTGGCAATTGTACCAACAGAGTATAGATCGCCTTCTTTGGGGTCTTCGTTCTTTGGATCCTTTTGAGTAACCAGAAATAATTCTTTTTTGTTTTTCATGGCTGCATTTACAGCCTTTATGGATTTATCTCTTCCAATATACAAAGGTGCTATCATATATGGGAAAACAACTACATCCCTTAGGGGAAGCAGGGGAATTTCAACTTTATTGTTATCGCCCAAGCTTATAAGTGACATTTAATTACCTCGCTCATTTATTATATCATATATATTTAGATTAATCTTAGCCTATTTAGAAGCAATATATATACTAAATATTTATTTAATTATGATTTTTTTTATTTCAAGAGGATAATATTATAAGAAAAATTAGTTTATTATTAATGTTTATAAATTATACTTTAATTTTATGTCTAATACTAAGATAAATAGAAGAAATTTTATAAAACAGGGGCTTACAGGGTTTGGAATTGTGCTGAGTGGACAGATTTTATTGAATACTGAAGCAGTTCCTACTGAAAAAAGTGGCGATCTTGATGAATTTTTAGCGTTATCAACTGATAAACTGCCAAAACTTAAACCAACTGAAGATAATATTCTAGGGCCTTTTCATGTAAATGGGGCACCGTTTAGGGGAAAAGTTTCCCATCCCGCAGCAAAAGGAGAAATTTTACTTATAAAGGGCAGGGTTTTTGGTTTTGATACAAAAAGACCTCTGGTAAACACATCAATAGACATATGGCAGGCCGATAGTGAAGGAAATTATGATTATGGGCAGAATACCACTAAAACTTACTATTATAGGGCAAGACTTATTACCGACGAAAATGGTAATTATGAGTATGAAACAATTCATCCCGGGGCTTACAAACTTGGGCAAAACTTCTGGAGGCCTCCCCATATTCACTACCTTATAAGACATGAAAATTATAAAACACTAATTACACAGCTCTATTTTAGTGGTGATCCACATCAAAAAGATGATAGATTTGTTAAACAATCTCTAATTATCGATCTGCAGCAAGTAACCAGTAAGCAAGGAAGCTATAAGCTTGGAGTGTTTGATATTGTGCTTGAACCGGAGTAATTAGGTGAAAATAGATGAATTTCCTCTCTGGCATAGGGGGGTGGCCAAAAAGGAAATTCATCAGTTCCGTTTAGAGGACTTTAACATGCATAGTCATATATATAAT
>JBFFSH010000041.1:0-21295 GCA_041572575.1 Thermodesulfobacteriota bacterium | reverse complement strand
CCGCTTTACATGCCGGCACTTCCAATACAAACATTTGTATTAGCTTGCTTATCTTACTATTTGATAGTTTTGTATTCTTAAGTAACTTCTTTTGCATAGTTTCAGCTTAGTATACTTTGCTGTCCTATGCGAGCTCCTTTATTTATTAAGGAGATAGTAGGGATGGAAAGCATTATTAAAGGTATTGTATTAATTATTGCGTTATTTCTTATTTACACTCCCCACTTAAGCTCAGAGCAGCTTAACAATCAGGTTGAATCTCTTAAAAGGCAAATAGAACAGATTCAGATTGAAAACCAAAAAATGATAGAAGAGATTCAGCAAAAAAGCCAGCAGCAAATCGATGACCTCAAGAAAAAAATCGAACAGATGGAAGCCGATAGGCAGACTGACAAGGAAGAGGTTAAAGAGCTAAAGGCAGATAGTAAGCAAACCGAGGGCAAATTGGAAGAGGTAATTAATTCAAAAATAGAGCCGCTTACGGGTTATTTTCCCAAAGTTAAGTTCAATCCTGATTTTCCAAGCTATTTCAGATCCAGGGCAAGACTTATAGAAAATGCTACGTTCTTGGGAGCAACACCTAATACAGAGGATCAGATAGCTTTTGCAGATTCAAGACTAATGATATCCCCAATGCTTGAAGTTAACGAAAATATTTCCCTACGCTCACAGATTGATGTAGCCAGAAACATCATATGGGGTGGTATAGGAGACGAAAACTCTGCAGATAAGGTATTTGTAGCTCCAAGTCCATCAGATTCGTTCCGGGGGGCTGTTTTGAGAGATGTAACTGATACCTTTTCAGGAAATACTATCTCTGCAGTTGATCAGGATATTGATTTCTTTGATATAAGAACTTTATATTTTATGGCAAAGACACCGGTAGGAGAGTTATGGTTTGGAAGACAACCATACGATTGGGCTTTAGGTATACTCGCAAACGCAGGAAGCCTCCCTGATCAGGATTTTGGTACAATTGTGGACAGGTTTGAATTTGATACTGCTCCATTCACACCACTTGGCGGAGCATGGGAAAGATTAATCCTAGTATTTACCTTCGATATATTAAGTCAGGGAAGGACTCTAAGCAGGGGGGCAGAAGGTAATGGATGGGAGGGCGGATTAGGAGCCTTATATTTTGGAGATAATTTTGAATTTGGGGGATATGCTTATTTGGTAAACCAGGAGAAGTTTAATGTAAGTAATGGCCTTAGAGCTGATCTCGATAACCCTATAGTATGGTCACTGTATGGTAAATATGATAAAGATCCATTTTACCTTGCGTTTGAGTTTGAGAATATCTTTGGCAAATTAAGTGATCTGGATGATCCGCTCCCTTCTGTAATTGGAGATTCTGAAATTGATATAACTACTGAAAATTTCTTGTTTGTAGGCAGGCTGGGATATAATCCTCCCACAAATAGGGTAGATAGAATAGTAACAGAATTTGGATGGTCAAGTGGGGACGATTCTGCCACACCTGATAAACTAGAAGGTAATGCTATATTTTTTAATAATGCATATGTAATTGATAATTTATTATTTAAACACGTTATTCCAAATATTTATGCAGTTGAGGGCAGTGTAATAAATTCAGGTTATGTAAAAGCTCATACTACACTTAATCTATCAAACTCTTTGTATTTTACTCCACAAATATTATTTGCTTGGACTGATGAAAGAAATGCTCTGCTGGGTACTGATGGATTAACACCCCTGCCGGCAGTAAATAAATATCTGGGAACAGAACTTGAAGGGACTCTTACCTGGAAAATCATGGATCATTTGTGGTTTGACCTTATTGGCAGTTATATATTTGCTGGAGACGGTCTCGATGATTTGCTAAGTCAACGCGCTTTATTAGAGGGGACAATATCTGATTTGAATGAATCAAATCCATCAAGTAGTATATATTCTATTCAGGGGCGGTTTATCTTCACTCTTGATAATATAATTAAGACATGGAAGGGGAACAGCTCGTTAAATCAAAGAGCTTATTTTGGTCTTTAATTAAATTGCTTATATAGTACAGCTCATACATAAATATCATGGCTGTTAATAATAATTCTACTAATAGTAGGAACTATGATGCCGTTGCATCCCATTATGAGTTTATGGCTAACATATATTCAAATGGCAAGATCAAGGCATCAAAACTTGTACAGGTAGCTCATTTTCATCCCGGTGACAGAATCTTGTATGCAGGGGTTGGATCTGGCGAAGATGCAATAGAGGCTGCCAAGAAAAATACACATATTACTTGTGTGGACCTTTCTTCAAAGATGCTAGAAAATGCAAAAAAATATTTTGCCAACAATAATCTGGATAACGGGGAGTTCATTTGTGCTGATATAATGGAGCATGACAGGCCTGGTTATTATGATGTTGTAACCGCGAACTATTTTTTGAATATATTCCCTGAGCCTGTAATGAAGCAGGTTTTGGAACATTTATCAAGTCTTTTAAAAAAAGGTGGGAAGCTCCTTATAGCAGATTTCGCTGCTCCACAAGGCAATATATTATATAGTTCATTTCAGTGGTTTTATCATGCACTAGCCAACAGTTCATACTGGATACAGGGTCTTGCCCCACTTCACTGCGTATATGATTATCCAAAATATATCACAGATTCTGACCTAAAATTGGTAGATGTTACATATATCAGATTATTTAAACATGGCCCTATAGCTTATCAAAGTATATTATCACAAAAAAGTAGTTGATCTGTTTGCATAAATTTAATACAATATAAAATTAACAGGTCTGTAGTATTAACATCAAAGAATTTACTTTATTAAGGAGAAGGGATTATGAACCAATCATCTTCTGACGTTTCAACAGTATCCATACCATTCTCAGGTATTGATATATTTTCTAAAAACATTGGAAAAACATTAGGATGTTCCGGCAAATTATCAAATGATGGAATGTTTATAGAAACAGATACTGTAATTGAACCTAACACTAAACTTCTTTTGGAATTTAAACTACCCAATACTCATTTCAGCATCAAGACATATAGTGAAGTTAAGAATACCGGGATAAAGGATTCAGAGCAGGATAATATGTTGTCAGGCTTAAAAGTTAAGTTTGTCATAATTGATAAGTCAGACAAAAAGCGTCTTGAGGACTTTATTGAATCAAGAGTTTTAAAACTAAATGTAGATTCTGATGACTATAAATTAGCAGACTTTGTTAACATACCTGCAAAGGACATATTTGAGAAAACACATAAATTCTGGTCATATGTAGAAGACTGGAAAGAGAAAGGTAATTACACATTAAGAAAACATCTGCTTACTGCTTCAAAAAACAGACTAATGCTGTTTGATGAGGTTACGGGAAAAAAAGAAGAAAAAATAAATATGGGCAGTGGTAACTATCTTGGTCTTTCATACCATCCTGAAGTCATTAAAGCTGGTGAAAAAGCATTAAAAAAGTACGGTGGTTCTTCAGTAGGCGCACCCATGCATACCGGTACCTATGATGTCCATGTAAAACTGGAAAAAAAGCTTGCAGAAATAAAAGGTTGTGAGGAGATAATGCTCTTCCCATCAGGTTATACGGCTAACCTGGGTGTTATTTCAGGTTTAATTATGAAAGATGATGTAGCTATTTTAGACAGACTTGCACATAGGAGTATTTTGGACGGAGTAGCACTTTCCGGAGCTACAATGAGAACATTCAGACATTCGGATATGAATGATCTGCAAAGAGTACTTAAAAGTTGTGAATCTAAATATAATGGGAAAGTAATAATAGTAGACGGGGTATATAGTACCGAGGGGGACATTTGTCCGCTTCCAGAGATTGTAGAACTGGGGAAGAAATACGATGCTAAGGTTATGGTTGATGATGCTCATGCCATGGGAATAATTGGAGAAAATGGAAGGGGTACAATAAGTCATTTTGGAATGGAAGGGGAGGTCGATATAGTAGTAGGAACCATGAGTAAGGCGCTTGGGTGTGTAGGCGGTTTTGTTGGTGCTTCCAAAGAGGTAATTAACTATCTTAGACATTATGGTAGATCCAGCGTTTTTTCATGCAATCTCCCTCCACAGGTTGCTGCATCAGCCCTCAAATCAATAGAAATTATGGAAAATGAGCCTGAAAAGATAGAAACATTAATGAAAAATGTAAATTATGTAAGAGAAAAACTAGAAGCCCTGGGATTTAATTTGCTGGATTTTTATTCGGCAATTGTCGTAGTTATTATTGGTAATGATGTTATAGGTAAGAAAATGGCTGCAAAAATTCTGGAGGAGGGGATATATCTCAGTTATTTCCCTTATCCTGCCGTTCCGGTGGGTAAAGAAAGACTCAGACTCACTGTTATGTCAACTCATACAAAAGAAGATCTGGATAAAACAATAGAAATTCTTGAAAGAGTAGGAAAAGAGTATGGAGTAATAGATGAAAATTCAGCAACAGATAAGAACATATCTTCTGCTGCTTAAAAAATAATGACTAATAAATGACTTGAACAATAAATATAATCTGAATGTCTAATAGAGTATTAGTAACCGGAGGGACTGGATTTATTGGTGGAAATTTAACAAGAAAACTTGTTAAAAAAGATTATAATGTCTCAGCTCTTGTTAGACCTACTAGTAATGTAGAGAATTTAAATAGTCTGGGTGTTGAATTATGTTATGGAGATTTATCAGATACTCAATCATTAAAAAAAGCTACTAAAGATGTTGAAATTGTCTATCACTGTGCTGCTAAAGTATCAGATTGGGGCAAATATGAAGATTTTTATGAGGTTAATGTCGAGGGAACCCGGTTGCTGCTTGATTCATGCTTAGAAAATAAAGTTAAAAGATTTATATATTTAAGTACAACCGACACTGTTTGGAAATACGAACATCATATAAATATAGATGAAGACTATCCTTATCCAGTTAAATATAAACACCCCTATTGTGAAACTAAAGCGCTATCGGAAAAATTGTTGTTGAATTTGATCAATAATGATGAAATCGATGGAGGAATTCTTAGGCCATGTTGGGTTTGGGGACATGGAGATAATGTTGTTCTTCCAAGACTACTCGAATTAGCGAATGATGACAAATTATTCCTTGTTGGTAAGGGAGATAATAAAATTTCAATCTGTTATGTAGATAATTTAACAGATGCTATGATTGCAATGGGTGAAATTGAAAAATTAAAAAGTAATGTCTATTTTGTACATGATGGATATGACATAACATTGTATGAATTTCTAAAAGGTGTTTTAAATGAACTTCAGATTGACTGGACCCCTAAATCCATTCCTTATTCTATAGCTTATGGATGTGCTTATTTAGCTGAACTATATGCAAAATATATTATCAATAATTGTGAACCGATGTTAACACGTTACGTAGTATCTGTCTTAAACAGAAATCTAAATTATAAAATATCAAGAGCTTGTAATGAACTGAATTATGCGCCTAATCTTTCTTTTAATGATGGTCTTCTAAAACTAAGATTATGGATAGATTCTATTGGAGGTGTGTCAGCATTACTTAAATCTAAACTTAATTGATGTAAATAATATAACTACTAAAATTCAATATGAAATCATATATAAAAAAATATAAATGGTAAGGTTACAACTATTTGAATTTGAAGATAAAGCTTGGCTACCAATAATATTCAGAGACATGATTACTGATGCCATACAATATGATATTGATAAGTATAAAATTTATGATTCTATAGCGCCTATGCTGCAAAAAACTATGAAGCAACTCAAGGTCAATCACATTATAGATCTATGCTCTGGAGGCTCTGGACCATTACTAAGATTTTATAAAATGTTTGAAAGTGATGATTTTCCAATAAAAGTTACGTTTACAGACAAATATCCCAATACGAAATCAATTCAGAAGATAGAATCTTATAAAGATAACATTAACTACATAGATAGATCTATAGACGCTATGGATATTCCATCTAACCTAAAAGGTATTCGCACAATGTTTACAAGTTTTCACCATTTCCCTCCTGAACAAGCAAAGTTAATATTACAAAATGCAATTAATAATAATAGCCCAATTGGTATTTTTGAATTTACAGAAAGAAAAATTGTTAATTTAATTTTATCTTTGTTACTTACCCCAATTTTAATGTTTATTGTTACACCGTTTATTAAACCTTTTACTTTTCCAAGGTTTTTCTGGACCTATATAATTCCAATAGTTCCAATATTGGATACTTGGGATGGTTTTATTTCCAATCTTAGGACATATACACCCGATGAATTAAGAAATATGGTTGACTCAATTGGTGATAATGGATTTTTATGGCAAATAGGTAAAATAGATTCACCTATGAAGCCGTTATCAATTACATACTTAATTGGATATCCCAAAAAATTTAAAAATTGAAAATTTATAACTAAATTACTTAATAACATATTATGCCAAAATTGAATGAAAATAATACGTCATTTTCTATTTTTCACGGATTGGTAATAATTTTATTAACTATTTCTGTATTATTATCTTTAAATGCTATAGTTCAGGTTTCCAAATGGAAAGGTAATCCATTCCCCGGATTTTTTCTTTTCAATACTGTTACAGTAAGTCAGGTATCACTTCCACATTGGCCAAGTCAGGATAATGATGGACCGAAATCATACGATAGAATTATATCTGTTAATAATACAAAGATATCAAACTCTCAACAGGTATATGAAATGATATCAAGATATCCAGTAGGTACCAGTATTACTTATTTGGTAGAACGTGATGATCAAAAAATAACATTAAATATTCCTACTATGGAATTTAAGTTGTTTGATCTGATACAAGTATTTGGTGTTCAATTTTTTGCTGGAGTTATTCTACTAATAACAGGAGCAATTGTGTATTTTTTAAGACCAAATATTATTGAAAGTAAGGCATTTATCTTGTTGTGTTTATCATTAGGTATCTGGTTTATAGAAGATATAGATTATCAAACTACATACTCAATCATATATTCATTGAATATCTCCTATCTAGCATTAATCTTTGCTCCTGCATGCTGGATATTTATTGCATTAGTTTTTCCAAATAAGAAACAAATCTATTTAAGGAATAAATTTATCTTAGTTGTTCCGTTCATACTTTCTGCACTAATTTTTGTTGCTCATTTGAAATATCTAAATAATGTTAGAATTATTAAACTGATAGATATAATAATACTGTTTTACATGCTTATAAGTAACATTCTATTTTTAATATCCATTATTCAAAACTACTTAAAACCTGAATCTAAGTTAGATCAACAGAGATCTCAGGTTGTTTTATTAGGTTCAATATTCGGATTCTTCATACCAACAGTTGCTTGTATCATTATTATTTTATACGGTATTAATTATGTTACTTTTTTAACTATACCGGTTTTATTCTTTCCTATTTCAATTGCTTATGCAATCGTTAAATACAAGTTATTTGATATTGAAATAATAATACAGAAAACATTGGTATACACAGGTCTTTCCGGTGTGCTTGGCTTTGCAATTGTTATAATGATCTTAGGATTCAATTACCTGTTTGCTTCTCAAGGGGGTTGGAAAAGTCCTGGATTTTTCGTTTTCTTAAGCGTATTTCTAGTTGTAGCTCTAAACCCTGTAAGGGACAGGATTCAAAATATCATAGACGGCGCATTTTTTAGAAAACGGTATGACTATGAAAGAACTATATATAATTTGGGTGAGGCTATGACATCTATATTAAATATTGATGAAATAGGCAAAAAAATAATAAATACTATTACAGACACTATGCAGATAGATTCATCCACATTTTTACTGCTCGATAGAGAACAATCTGTTTATAAAGTTAATGTAACAACATTAGAGAAGCTAAAATCCTCTACTTTTAATCTGGATGTTGAAGATAAACTCATTAGTACATTAATACAAAAAAGACACGAGATATTTTTTGAAGATCTTATTTCAGACAATAAATACGATGATATTAAAGACGAATTAATTCTTACATTTAATAAGCTTAATTCTACCCTTATAATGCCACTGTTCTTTAAAGACGATCTTGTTGGAATACTATCACTTGGACATAAGAAATCAGGCCTTTTATTTAATTCAAGAGACATAAGCCTTCTTAAAACTCTTGCAAATCAAACTGCTATAGCTGTAGAAAATGCCAATGCATTCAGACTGGTTGAGGACTATGCATCGAGACTCGAAGAGACCAATAAGGAGCTTATACAGACACATCTTCAGTTAATACAGGCTGAAAAAATGTCGGCAGTAGGCCAGCTTGCAGCTTGACTTGCCCATGAAATCAGAAATCCTCTTAACATCATTGGAGGAGCAAGATTTTACTTGTCTACTGAAGTTGATCATGGCAGAAATGCGGAAGTTGTGGATGAGTATCTGGAATTTATTAAAAATCAGGTAGTTCGTACAAACAGACTTGTTAACAATCTTCTCAACTTTTCAAAACCAGAAGAACCGAGTTTTAAAAAAGTAAATTTGAACAGCATATTGGAAAATGCTATAGTATTAATTAAGAAGCAATTCACCGATAGCAATATTGAATTAGAAGTGGATTTAGATTCCGACATTCCACAGGTGATGGGTGATCAGAATCAACTTTGGCAGGTTTTTATTAACCTGCTTATTAATGCGACACAATGTATGGAGATAGGTGGCAAATTGCATGTTACAACAAGCATGAGCAGCAAGTCACCAGATTGTGTTGAAGTAAACTTTAAGGATACAGGAGTAGGGATAAGTGAAGAAAACCTCACAAAAATCTTCGATCCTTTTTTTACCACAAAAACCACCGGAAGCGGCTTGGGTCTAGCTATAAGTTATAAGATTATTGTAAGCCACAACGGAGAAATAGTTGTTAACAGCACTGAAGGTGAGGGGACAACTTTTACGATTCACCTTCCTATAAATAACGAGAATAATCATGATACAATTACAGGATCAGAAGAAAAGAGTATTAGTAGTTGATGACGAGCATGAAATCCTCAGGATAATTTACGATCTGCTATCCAGAAACGGATATCATGTAGATACTGCAACATCTTGCGAGAAAGCTTTACAGCTTTTTGGTGAGAATGAATACAACACTATTCTTTCAGATATTAAGATGCCCAAAAAGAGCGGTATTGATCTGCTATCTGAAGTAAGCAAGAAAAATCCCGAGCTGCCGTTTGTTATTATGACGGGGTATGCATCAATAGAAACTGCGATTGAAGGGTTAAAACAAGGTGCATTTGATTATTTAACCAAGCCTCTGGATTATCAAAAACTAAAGAGCATTATTGTTCATGCTGTAGAAAACAATCAGCTTAAAATGGAGAGAAACAGACTTCTTGGAGAGCTTAGAGAGTTAAACTCTAATCTTGAGCTAAAAGTAAAAGAAAGAAACAGGGAACTGCTTAACATATATAGCAGTACTATAGAGAGTATTATAACTACTGATTGTGATCTAAATATTCTAACAGCCAATCCGGCAACAACAGAGATATACGGGGAGCAGTGTGTGGGGAAAGACCTGTCGGATATAATGGATGGAATTAACTTTTCCACTATTTTACCGAAAATCCTAAATAATCCCGCTTATGTTACAAAACATGAAATTAAAAAAGATGATAAATTTTTAAAGGTCAGTATTTCTCAGCTGGTTGATTTTGAAACCAATGAGATATTTGGAACAATAGCTGTTACTGAAGACATTACTGAGAAAAAGAAGCTAGAAGCTCAAGTAATTCAGTCTGCCAAAATGTCTGCTGTAGGACAGCTTGCAGCCGGTATTGCACATGAATTCAACAACATTCTCACAGGAATTATGGGTTATACAAGCATAGCTATGACCCGTACGAATATAGAAGAGATAAACCGTGATCTCCATATCGTAGAAAATGCCAGTGACAGAGCAGCAGATATAGTAAATAAACTCTTAACTTTTTCCAGGACCAATGAAGAAAAATATCACCTTGTTATTGTAGAAGATTTAATAGAAGACACACTTGCACTAATAGAAAGCGCATTCGAATCAGAAGGGGTCAATATTTTAAGATATTTTGGCAAAATTCCACCCGTACGTATGAAGCCCGGTGAAATGCAACAGGTAATTTTAAATCTTGCAATAAATGCAAAGCATGCAATGGAAGGTGGTGGAGTGATTACAATACAGACTGAGATTGAAGATGAATTTGTTAAAATAGATTTTTCAGATACAGGATGTGGAATACCGAAAGAAAACCTGCCAAAGATATTTGAGCCATTTTTTACAACAAAAAATGATGAATCGGAACTCGAAGGAACAGGTCTTGGACTTTCTGTAGTATATGCCATCATTGAACGACATGAAGGCAAAATAGAAGTAAACACGGAGGTCGGAAAAGGCACTACATTTAGAATAAGAATCCCGAATATTCAGCGTATTGCAAACGGCGCTACAAGTAATCTAATAAATGTTGAACCCAGAAATATAAATTTAAATCCCAAAAGAAAAGCAAATGTCTTAGTTGTAGATGATGATATCTCTGTTAGAAACGTATTAAAAGAATATCTTACCCTGATTGGACACAATGTAGTTATAATAAATAATGGTAATGATATATCGGAAATTTTAGAAACTAATCATTTTGATATCGTATTTCTAAATTACACAATGCCTGGTAAAAACGGGCTAGATGTGCTTAAAGAAATAAAAACGTATAATGAAAGTATTATGGTAGTGATGATTACAGGAAAGGCTCCTGAAGAAATAAGGGATGATGTTATGGCAGAAGGAGCATACTCATTTATAAACAAACCTTTTACGATTAACCAAATTCATAATACTGTAGCAAGAATACTTGGTACAGAGGTTAATTAGTATTTAATCTGCTAATTTTCCACTTAAAATTTCATTATAAACAAATCAAAGCGGAGTGGTGCATATGTCAAAGGATGCCGAGATAAAATTTACTATTCAATTAGATGAACAAAAAGTGCCTAAGAGCATATTCTGGGAAGCTACGGATTCAGAGTTTGAGGAGAAAAAACCCTGTGACTCTATTATGATTTCAATGTGGGATAGGGTAGCTAAGAACACGCTTAGTATTGATTTATGGACAAATGATATGGAAATTGGTGAGATGGACGCGCATTTTTACTTTACGTTTATGAAAATGGCTGAGACTTATTATAAATCTACAAAGAATAAAGAATTAGCCGATATGATTGCTCATTTTGCCCAGGATTTTGCTAAAAAGATTGAAGAGAATGCAAAATTAGAAAAACAATCTTGAACACTATTAATAGTTATTTAAGAATTCTATAAATCTGGAGGGTGTATATGCCGCCTAGGACTACGAGAAAAAGAACTAAAACTACAGCTAAAAACAAACCAAATAATAGCTTTAAGAACATTATATTTGAAAAAAAGAGAAAAGTTGCCTATGTAACAATAAACAGGCCTGAAGTTAGAAATGCACTAAACTCTGATACAAGGGAAGAGCTTGCAATAGCTATAGAGGATGCATGGCTGGATGATAAAATAGGAGTTATAGTCCTTACAGGAGCCGGAGGCAAGGCATTTTCTGCCGGCGGTGATCTCTCATGGATACCTGATCCAAAGAAAAAAGTTGATGCAAGGTATATGCATGTGCATTACAGGCTTGCAACCGCTATAAGAAACTGTGGTAAGCCGGTTATAGCCAGGGTTGACGGTTACTGTATTGGGGGCGGTAATGAACTTAATATGCTATGTGATTTAACAATAGCCTCAGATACATCAGTATTTGCTCAGGCGGGCCCCCTGGTCGGGAGTGCTCCGGTATGGTACGGTCTACAGCAACTGCAGCACTCTGTTGGGGATAAAAAGGCAAGAGAAATTGTTTATCTATGTAACCGTTATACTGCAAAAGAGGCTGAAGAAATGGGGTGGATAAATAAGGCAGTACCAAAAGAAGATCTCGATAAAGAAGTAGGTATATGGTGTAAGAGGCTTTTAGAGATGAGCCCTCAGTCACTGCGAATAGCAAAATTTCAGATTAATTTCAACTCAGACATAGCGCATTCTCAGGTAAGCCACGGACTTGAACTCGCACGGTTTTTCATGAAGGCCCCTGAGATGGTAGAGGGAGCCTCGGCATTTATGGAAAAGAGAAAGCCAGATTTCTGGAAGGTAAAGTAATATAGCTATATCAATCTCTAAATTCTGACATCACTTCTTTAGCAAAGTAGTTTAGAGTATCGTGGTTCATGATGTCTGCAAAGAATATAGTGTATTTTTTTATTCCCTTTTCATAGTTCTCGTTAATTTTTTTTATGCAATCATCGGGTGTACCTATAATTCCAAATTTCTCGATATCTCCAAAAAATCCATATCTCTTCTTTCCAAAGGATAGTTTATCTTCTAGATCATTTTGATTATCGACAATTATGCACACATTTTGCTGAGAGAGTGCAATATCCTTAATATTTCTTCCAATATCCTCACAGTGACCTTCCAGAGCCTTAAGTTTAGAATCAAAATGCTCAGCAGCCGTAGCAGGGCAGTTCCATTCATCGGCATGTTCTGCTACCACTCTTAATAAGTGTTTCTCTCCCGAACCCCCAATCTGTATGGGTGGATGAGGTGTTTGCAGAGGTTTTGGATTACAATAAGCATCTTTAATAGAGTAATACTTGCCACTGAATGTAGGGTTTTGTTCTGTCCACATAGTTTTAATTATCTGCACAGATTCTGCCAGCTGTTCTATTCTTGTTTTTGTATTAGGAAAATCGTAGCCATAAGAAGTATATTCAGGCTCAAACCATCCGGCGCCTATTGCAAATTCCAGCCTTCCTCCGCTTATTACATCAAGGGTAGCACCCATTTTTGCAAGTAGCGCTGGGGGTCTGAAAGAGTTGCAAAGTACCATGGTTCCAAGCTTGATATCGTTTGTAACCGAGCAGAGTGAAGACATGAGCGTCCATGCTTCGTATATATCTACCTCTATCCCTCCCATACCGAGTATATGGTCATAAAGCCAGACCGAGTGATATCCAAGGTCATCACATAGCTGAGCGGTTTCTTTTATCCTGCTGAATTCAATTTTTTGCTGCCTGAGCATAACTCCGAAATCAATTTTTGGCATTTAAGTCTCCTTATGAATAGCTAAATATTTATACCATTAAATAGACTTTAACTGCAACCTTTTATGTTTGACAGTAGTTAAACAATACTATAAGTTAAGTTTAATTTTTATTACAGGGAAGGTGAATTTATATGAGTTTATTATCCAGATTATTTTTATTTATTGTTATTGCAGTTGTAGGTTCATACGTGAATGTAGCTGAGAGTGCAGCGGAAGATAAAGTAAAGAAAGGAGGAAATCCTGTGGTACTTATTAAAACAAGCAAGGGTGATATAACTGTAGAATTAGATAAAGAAAAAGCTCCTATTTCGGTTGAAAATTTCTTGTCATACGTAAATGACGGATTTTACAATGGAACTGTTTTTCATAGGGTAATTAAAAACTTTATGATTCAGGGTGGTGGTTTTACTACTGACATGAAACAAAAACCTACAAAAGATCCGATTAAGAATGAAGCTAAAAATGGTCTTTCAAACGTAAGGGGATCAATTGCAATGGCAAGAACAGGCGTAGTAGATAGTGCAACTTCTCAGTTTTTTATCAATCATAAAGACAATGACTTTCTAAATCATGGCAGCAGAGACTATGGTTATGCTGTTTTTGGTAAGGTTACCGAAGGTATGGAAGTGGTAGACGCTATTGCAGAAGTAAAAACAGGATACCAGGACGTGCCTACAGAAAACATAGTAATTGAATCCATCACAGTAGTAAGCAAATAACATATTGTTTTAGCAACATATATGGCAAAGATTTCATACAAGGACTCCGGAGTTAATATAGATGCCGGAAATGAGTTTGTTGAAATCATAAAACCCATAGTTAAAAGCACCTATACAAAAGGTTTTACTAGCCAGATTGGCTCATTCTCAGGGCTTTTCCCCTTTCCAAAAGGGTATATGAACCCTTATCTTGTGTCCGCAGCTGATGGTGTTGGTACAAAAATAAAGATTGCATTTATGGCAGGAAGGTTTGATACTATAGGTATTGACCTTGTAGCAATGAATGTTAATGATCTCATTACATGCGGCGCAAAACCTCTCTTTTTTCTCGACTATATAGCAACATCTTCAATAAACCCTAAACAAACATCAAGTATAGTAAAAGGAATTGCACAAGGATGCCGGCAGAGCGGCTGCGTACTATTAGGTGGAGAAACTGCAGAGATGCCAGATATATATAGAAAAGACGAGTTTGATATTGCTGGTTTTGTGGTTGGTGTAGTTGATAAAAAAAACATAATTGACGGTAAAAATGTTAAAAACGGTGATGTATTAATTGGCCTTGCATCAAGCGGTCTTCATTCTAATGGCTATTCACTTGCAAGAAATTTGCTACTAAAAAAGCTTAAATATAAATTGTATGATAAACCAAGACCGTTAAGGAAATCTCTTGGCAGTGAGCTTCTAACGCCTACTAAAATATATGTTAATACGATTGAATCTTTAAATAAGAAATTCAATTTAAAGGCTATTGCCCATATTACAGGTGGTGGGTTAATTGATAATATTCCAAGGGTAATACCGGATAAATTAAAGGTACAGATTGATACTAAATCTTGGACAAGGCCTCCAATAATTAAGCTTATCCAGAATTCAGATATGGTAGAACCGTCTGAGCTTTTAAGAACATTCAATTGCGGAATTGGCATGGTTATAGTCGTAGATTCTGTAGAGTCTTCTAAAATCCTTGCTCAGTTAAAGAAGTTAAATGAAAAAGCTTTTATAATCGGCCAGGTGGCTAAAAGAAATAAGAATGAAAGTACAGTGGAATTTGTTAATTAATCCCAGGTATGATCTGTTTATATGTATTTAAAAAAAATCATATTCTTTACAGCTGTATTATTATTTCTAATTTGTACTTCTTCTAATCTTTATTCTCAAAACAAATATAGCCCTAAGTATAAAACCCTCGCACATGAGATTATATCAAAAGAACCTGAATTAGTCTCAAAAGATCAGGCCTACAGAAAACTTGATATCCTAATTGATAATGCAAGAAAAGTACTAAAGAAAAGAGAGAAGTACAGGCGCTGGCAGACTGAAGAAATATTTAAAACCATATATATGGATCTTTTAAATCAGGGATATGACTACAAGAGTAATGATTTTTTAAGCTATGGTCTTGTAAATGGAAAGTTGGACTGTGATAATTATACTCTTATCTATTATGCAATTGCCCAGGTTATAGGATTTCCAATTTATATAGTTAACTTACCAAAGCATACCACTCTTCTCTGGGATACAGACGGCAGGCATGATCCCATAAATAAGTCAAATCCTGTAAACGAAGGGGATTTCTATTGGGAGACCACCCTTGGTGAAATAAGAACGGATGAAAAGTACATTACTACAAGGCGCATTGAGAAGAGTTCAATTAACAGCGGAGTATTCTTAAATAAGGTTAAAAATAAAAACATGTATGCTGTGATGCATAACTATATTGCTACGATGCACATAGAATCTGGGGAGTTTGATAAAGCCCTTGCTGAAATAAGTAAGGCTGTAGAACTTGATTCCAAATTTCCCGAAGCTTTTAACAATATGGGTATCATATATTCAAATCTCAATGATATTGTAAGTGCTGTTAAAAGCTATGATAAAGCATTATCACTACATCCTAACTTTACACTTGCATATATTAATAAGGGCATAGCGCTGCAAAAATCCAAAGACTTTCATGGAGCGATTTCACTATATACAGATGCACTAAGTATAGAATCTGATTTCAGGCCTCTTTATTTGATGAGATCAAAATTGTACAAAAAAGTAGGTTTGTATGATAAAGCTCTAAAAGATATTGAGACCTATGAGTCAATGAAATAATTTTTATTTTTTCAACCGTTCCAAAAAATATCCTAAACTACAATCCTGCAGCAGGTAATATAGGTGATTTTAATCGATAATTTTATGTCCTACCTATGAAGCATAAGATATTTAATTTTCTATATACCATTGAAGGAGAACGCAAGGCAATAATCTATATGATTGCCGGTGGGTTTTGTTTTGCAACAATGGGTGCACTGACGTTTAGACTCGGTAAGGAAGTTGATTGGGTATTTATTGCATTTTGCAGGATGTTGTTTTCATTTGTTCTCGTATTTTTTTTAGCTTCTAAATCAGGTAATACGCCTATACTGCTAACCAGAAAACTGCTATGGCTTAGAAGCCTTACAGGAACCATAGCTATGCTTGCTACATTTTATTCATTTACTCACCTGCCTGTATCGGACGTATCTGCTATCACTGAGACACGTCCTGTGTGGGTGGCTCTTCTGGCAGTAGTACTTTTAGGTGAAAAGTTAAATAAGGTCCTGCTACCTGTAACTATTTTAAGCATTATTGGTGTATTGCTTATAGAAAAACCACATTTTGATCAAAGAAGTTTTGCTGTATTTGTAACTCTCGTTGCATCTGTTTTAGGAGCTGTTGTTATGATATGTCTTAGGAAACTGAGAGACCTTGATCCAAGGACAATAGTTACACATTTTTCAATGACAGCTACTTTGGGATCAATAGTGTTTATGTATTTATTTAGGGACATAAATTCATATGAAAACTATTTCCAGGGGCATATTATATTATATTTAGTTGGTATAGGTCTATTCGGTACATTGGGTCAGCTGACAATGACCAAGGCATTTGCTCTTGGTAGAGCTTCTATTGTGTCATCCACCGGCTATGCAAAGGTAGGATTTTCAGCAATATATGATCTCGTTTTATTCAGTGCTGTTTTTGAGCTTTATACAATAGCCGGAATGTTACTTATCCTTGGCGCATCCACATGGCTTATAAACAGCTCAAATAATGTTCAAGATACACAGGGCAGGTTAATTAAATAGAATTTTAAATTATATAAGTTAAAAATTCTTACTAACAATTAAAATTTTTATTAATGAATGTTAAATATGTTCAGTATATTTATTAAATATATTTTTTTTGATATTATGTTATATTAAAGATTGAAATTTATTATATTTAGATGTGGTTACATATCATAATTAAATTAAAACATTATTATTGACAAAAAGATCATATAGACTATAGTAGTAGCATGAGGGAGGATAATCTAAAATTGTCAGAAATGGAGCGTAGGGGATCTTTGAGATTAAAGTTGCAGGAGAGAGCGCAAATTGGTGAATCTGGAAAGGATTATTATGAAGCGGTCTCTTATGATATATCAGAAACGGGTATATCAGTAAAATCGCAAGACTTTATTCCAGAAAAAACTCCAATTAATGTTATCTTAGATCACAGCAATAAAGCGCTTAACCTTGAAGGAGTAATTGCCTGGGTATCAGGTAAAAGTAGCTCTAACCAGTATAAAATGGGTATCAAAATTACCAACCCAAGTGGAGAACTGACAAATATTTATAACTATCTATCAAGGATAGCCTAACTTATCGAAAGCATTACCTAATATTAAAACATATAATAATTTAAATAACTTTAGTATTAATAGTTTTTAAGCATTAATTGTATGTTCCTTTAATACTTTATCATGTTTTTATCGTTCAACTTGAAATGTGGTTGTATTCCATTGTCTTGTATTATATATTCTTAGTATACTCAATAAGTAATAAGGCAGATATTGGTGGAGCAAAGAACCTCATATAGGATACCTTTTGAAGAAAAAGTGCAGTATGGCTACTTAAGCCGGCATATTTTGATGGAACTCTTTCAAATATATCAGAAAATGGTATTGCCGTAAAAGCTGACAATCCTATTCCCGAAAATACTGCTGTTACAGTGCTTGTTTACTATCTCAACAAACCAATTGAGTTAGAAGGTGAGGTGAAAAGACTCTCTCAGTGTTATTTTACAAATAAGTTTGAGATGGGTATTAGCCTTACTGTTAGTAATAGTGAGTATAACTCAATTTACTTATCTATGCTTAGCCGTAGTTTATAAAAAACTTTTCATTTTCCTTTCTTTGTAGTAGATTTTTTTATATTACTTATTTTCCTATTTTTAAGCACATATTTATTGTGGGGTTTTTATGAGCATTGATATAAATTCAACTATAGGGTGGATTGGCACAGGAGTAATGGGTGAGTCCATGTGCGGACATCTAATAAATGCAGGGTACAAAGTTCATGTTTATAACAGAACACAGAGCAAGGCTCAAAATCTTGTTGACAAGGGAGCAGTTTGGCAAAACTCGCCTGCAGATGTAGCAAAACGCTCTGACGTAGTGTTTTCAATAGTTGGTTATCCTGATGATGTAAGGGATGTTTATTTTTCAGATAACGGTGTATTTCAAGCTCTTAATAAAGGGTCATTTATTGTAGATATGACAACTACAGAGCCATCACTTGCTGTAGAGATATATAATAAAGCAAAAGAAATGGGATCTACTGCAATAGATGCACCTGTGTCGGGCGGGGATATTGGTGCAAAACAGGGAATGCTCTCGATCATGGTAGGCGGAGATAAGTTTGCTGTGGATATGATAATGCCTATGTTTGAAACCATGGGAAGGTATATAGTCTATCAGGGCCCAGCAGGCTCGGGACAGCATACAAAGATGTGCAATCAAATTGCTGTTGCGGGGGTGATGGTTTCAACATGTGAAACACTGCTTTATGCTCATAAGGCCGGGCTTGATATTGAAACTGTACTCTCTTCCATAACCAAGGGGGCTGCAACATCCTGGACGCTTGAAAACCTAGCTCCCAGAATTGTAAGAAGAGATTTTAAGCCAGGATTTTATGTAGAGCATTTTATCAAAGACATGAAGATTGCACTCGATGAATCAAAAAAAATGGGCATAAAGCTCCATGGTTTAGAACTTGCTTATAAACTTTATGATTATCTAGAAAGACTTGGTCATGGAAGATCAGGTACACAGGCATTGATCCTTGCACTGGAAAAGTTAAAATAAGCAAATTTTTACAATCACAAATCATACTTAAAGTATTACTTTAATAGAGCTTCTATTTTCTAGCTTGTTGATGGCTTAAGTAATATATCTAAAGTAATACATTATATATATCTGCTAACCAATTGTAAATATTGTATAATATATATAAAGTTAAATTGTAGATAGTTTAAGTATTAGTTAAAGTATTTCCTATAATAATTAGTAAATCCTATAAAATATGCTAAATTAGAGCTCAAAATATGAATATATCTATAACAGGCGCTACAGGATTTATAGGCGGTAAACTTTTAAAGAAATTAGCAGAAGAAAATCACGAGATAAAGTGTTTGGTTCGTAAAACAAGCAATCTCGATAACCTAAAAAACTTAGAAGTTGAAAAGATTTATGGTGATTTAGGGGATTTTAACTCTTTTCAAAATTTTGTAAAAGGATCAGATACAGTTTTTCATCTGGCAGCATTTGTGTCAGATTTTGGAAAAAAAGAAGATTTTATTAGATATAACTTTGAAGCCACAAAAGCCTTACTAGATCAATCTATAAGTGAGGGAGTTAAAAAGTTTGTTTATTTGAGTACATCAAGCGTTGTCTGGAGATCTGATTTTTGGGATGTCCACAAAATATTAGATATAGACGAGAGCTATCCATATCCTGATACCTATAATGATTATTATAATGAATCAAAATCCATGGCTGAGAAACTGGTTTTATCATATAATAATAGAAATGGTTTGAAAACTACTGTAATAAGACCTTCAGGGGTTTGGGGAGCAGGGGATACTGTAATACTTCCAAGGATATTAAAAGCTGCTCATAAAGGCATGCTAATACCTGCAGGAGATGGTAAGGGGTTAGTTTCACCGTGTCATATAGACAATCTTATTGATGGCACAGTGCTGGCTGCTAATTCAGATAAATCATCGGGGAATATATATTTTATAAACGATGGAAGAAGCATTAATCATATCGAATTTATATCAATGCTTCTTAAAGCATCCGGAATAGAGTGGTCACCAAAAATGTTTATACCTTATAAGCTTGGATATGCCATAGCCAGTCTGCTCGAACTATCATATAGAATAGCAGGAATGACAAAGCCGCCTGTAGTAACTAGATTTGCCGTTGCTGCTATTGCAGGGAGCAGGACATATTCTATAAAAAATGCTAAAAAGGATTTAGGATATAAGCCTAGTATTGGGTTTGATGAAGGTTTGGCTGACCTATCCGATTGGATAACTACTTTAGGGGGTTATGAAAAACTGATGGCTAAGTAAGGTTTTTAATGATAAGTAGAGAAGAGAATGAGCCAGATTTAGACGAAACAAATGATATAATTGAGTTATAATTATATTAAGTGTTAATAACCATACACATCGAGGACTAACTTTGAATAAGATAATTTATTTCTTTTTACCTGTATTATTTGCTACAAATTTGGTGTTAGCAGTAGACAATTCAGATAAGTCTAAAGATCCAAAGCAATTAATAGTAGAAGTGGTATCTAGAACCGGCAGCTATGAAAAGTTAAGCTCATTAGTCGATGTGGCGTATACATATACTACCAGCGATAGCGCCACTGGTGCGCAGGATATATCAAAAGAAAGATATATCTTCAATGGAGAGTTATCATGGGCAAAGTATGTTAGGCATGAAATGCATGTGTTTCCGGATAAAAAGGGAGAAATTATACAAGGGTACAATGGAAAAGAGTCCTGGATTACAATTGACGGCAAGCTTATTGATGATCCGATGGCTATCAAACTCTCAGACTTTTTAAGAAAGACCAATTTCTACTGGTTTGCCATGATGCAGAAGCTTTTAGATCCCGGGATAAATTATTCATATGAAGGTACTAAGTTGGTAAATGGAATTAACTATGAGCTTGTTAAAATTACATTTGAAACAGGTGTCGGAGATGTGTCGGATACATACCTTCTCTATATTAATCCAAACACCAAATTAGTGGACCAGTTCTTGTTTACTGTGATGGACTTTAATATTACAGATCCTTACTTAATGCTCGTGGAATATGAACAAATGGATGGGATTAAACTTCCTGTAAAAAGAAAATTAATAAAATCCAACTGGAACGGAGATTTATTAGAAGATAATTGGATGCTGGAAATAATGAGTGATATTAAATTTGATAACAGCTTTAAGAAAGAGGATTTTGATAAACCGAATAAATAATATATTTGGAGCTCGCATAGAACAGAGCTATAAGTAATGCAGAATCTCCTTTATTTTATTAACTAAATCTACATTTCTGTTATTAAATCTAAATTCCATCTCTTTTAGATACAAAACAAAGTGTTTTCTGTCAATTCCATTGTAT
>JBFFSH010000040.1:0-22298 GCA_041572575.1 Thermodesulfobacteriota bacterium | reverse complement strand
TTGTTCTTCTCTTCTTCCTCTTCTATTTTCTGCAGTTCTTTTGTTGTTGGTTGTTGTTCGAACTCAAATTCATCTTCGTCCATCTCGGCTACCGCACTGCCTGCTATGCCCAGCTGCTTTAAATTGTCTTTGTCGCTGTCATATTTTGGACTGAATACATCGGATCCCGAGTTGTCATTATCAGAATCAGATTTTGTATCAGCCATATTTGCACTTGCTTCCATGAATTACCTCTTAACTTTTTAAAATATAACCTGAAATAATAAGGCACTTTGCTCTAAAAGTCAACACTATTGTTCGCAAATGCCAAATAAACAGAATTATATCTTATTATTTATAGGATAATTGAATATTTTGCAGATTATTTAGAGGATATTAACATCATATTATTACGCAATTGCTAACAATGCATATTGAGGCTAATTGAATTGTCAGGGATAGAGCTTGAATCTTAATTAGTAGAACTTAGTAGAAGATGTAACTTTGGATTTTTCTATTGATTTAACAATTGAATTTATACCTTCAGAGCTTAGAAGTAATTCAGAGAATTCTCTTGCTTCTTCTAATGTTTCAAAGTTGCCCAATCTTACAAGATTCCACCGGTCTCCATGGGCATTTACTACTGATATTGAATAAACATTATAGCCTTTATTAGAAAGCTCCTGTACAACTTCACTACTTTTACGCTCGGTTTCAAAAGCCGCAATCTGTAGTGTATAAGAAGTATCAACATGCTGGGAATCATTAATAACAAGCTTGTGTTCCGATTGAGATATTTGCTCTTTTTTTACTGTATTGCTATTTTTTGCTTTATTGTCCGTTTTCTCAGTAACATTGTTTGCTAATATTGCAGTGTCTGTCTTGGGTAATTTCTCAACTTTTTCAACTGAACCCATATCTGCAACATTTTTTTTGATTTGCAGTGAGGCTATATCATTATCAGATTTTTTATCTATTAAACCATCAGTTTTATTAAACGCTACTGCTTTTACTTTAACTGTTTTATTTTTAGAGACAGTAATTTTATTGTCAGGCTGCTTCTTGGCAGAATCTTTAAATTCAAGATTAGTGAATTTTTTATCTTTAATTTTTGTTAATTGATCTTTACTTTGTGAAATTATATCTGAATCCAGACTCTTATAGCTATATCCAAAATAAAAACCTATTGAAAAAATTATGATGAAAAATATATATCTTCCAATGTTAAAGCCCGACTTGCCGGACTTAGTAAGTATGAGTTTAGGTTTTAATTCTTCCATAAAAAATCCCCACAACAAGATTTCTATGATCTATTATACACCCAAACTATGTGTTTAAGCAACTATTTTCCATAAAAAGAATAACTTAACTGATATAATTAAACCATATTATTATCAAATAACCATTTAAATAGAAATTATTTGGAATAATTCAACAATCATACTACCAAGTCATTAATTTCAATTTATTATTAACCAGGAGGGATAAATTTTAGCACTGAACCAATATTAATACTATCACTGGCACCGGGCAAGATTTCTAAAACATATTTAGCATTGATATTTGGCATATAGACCTGACACTCCTTTCGGGGATCTGTTTTGTATTTACAAGGTTTAGCATTTCTTTCAATATGAACAACTTCTCGTTTTTTATTTATCCATATTAAAGATAGATCAAGCAAAGTATCTTTCATCCAAAACGAATAGATACCTTCAGTATCAAAAATAAATATCATTCCGCATTTAGGACAGAGATAATCCCTGTTTTGCAGCCCCTGAGCCTTATCCATTGCAATTTCGGCTTTTATTATATTTCCATCAGGAAGTGTAACCTCAAGAAAGTCAGTAGAACTTGCATCGTTGGACACACAGCACAACAAACATATTGTAATTAACAATAACGTCCTCAGCATCATATAATCTAATAAACGGATACAAGAGATATTTTCATTTAATAACTTCTACACTTGTTATCATACCAATACAGTCCAGAATTCTATCAACATCGGTATTTCTGTCATGGACAAACCTGTTTTGTAGTTGGTGACCGCAATCAGCACATTCAGTTGCCTGTTCAATAAATTCGCAGCAATTAAAACAATACATCTTCTGTTGCTTATACCAATAAAACGAGGAATAAATCAATTCATTAATAGATTTTTTGCCTAAAACATCTGACCATTCCTCCAGACAGCTCACCAGGTTCTCTCTATAATGATCGGGAACTTCGCTAAATGTCCCGTCATAAATAATTTCATCATCTACTAGTATTTGGAATTTTTTCATTATGGACTTCTTAATTTAACGCATATCCAATCTTTTCAAAATCATAGAATTAAACACTTTATTTCAGGTTGTATAATTGCCGGTAACTTTATCATTCACTTCTATTTTTCCAATAGGAATTTCAATTTGAAATTCAGTACCTACTCCAATTTCACTATCTACTCTTATTTTACCACTATGACTTTCAACAATACTATAGGTAATAGAAAGACCTAGCCCGGTACCGGATTCCTTTTTCGTAAAAAATGGATCGAAAATTTTCTTTACTACATCTTTTTCCATACCTACACCGGTATCTTTAAAACTAACGCAAATAGAATTGTTACCGTTGCTATAGGTTTTGATAATCAGATCTCCACCCTCAGGCATGGCCTGTATGGCATTCATAATAATATTCACAAACACCTGCCATAACTGATTGGGATCACCAAGTATTGATGGAAGGTTCTCTTCAAACACATTAATGCCATTTACAGATGCATCCGAGAGCTGTTTTTTTAGCAATGTCATTGTGTTTTCTAGCGTTGTATTAATATCTATAAGCTCAAAACGAGGGGCTTCAGATTTTGAAAATTTGAGTAAATTTGTGATTAAATTGTTTGTTCTTTCAACTTCCTGCTTAATATAGCTAAGATATTCGTTAACTGATTCAGATTTTTCGCTTTCTGATAATAGGTTTGCAAGGTAATACCTTGCACCTTCAATAATATTGAGTGGATTTCGTATTTCATGTGCTATGCCTGCAGATAACTGCCCTATAGCAGACATTTTCTCAGACTGAATCAACTGGGCCTGGGTCTCACTTAGCTCAATATTCGTATCTTCTAGTCTGCTGGCATAATCTTCGACAAGCCTAAAGGCAAGAGCATTTTCTATAGCAACAGAGCTCTGATTAGCTAATATACGCAGAAGCTCCAAATCTTCAGAAGTATACGTTAGCTCCGATTTCTTTTCACCAAGCGTCATAAGCCCAATGAGCTTATCCTTAACAAACATTGGCATTATTAACGATGAATTAAACTTACCAAATATTTGCTCCAACTCCTCACAATTATCTTTATATTTATCTTCCGAATAAATATCTTCTAAGAATATTTCGCTTTTTTGCTGCCTAACTAATTCAATCAATATGTTTTGTTCACTGAGTATATAGTCTTCTTCCTCTGCGTCTCCAAGACTAGAATATGGCCTGTAAAGGGTTTGCTGCTCGTCATAAAAAAGCAGGTTTATATCCTTAGCAAAAATAGTGTTTTCAATTGTTTCAACAATTTTTTGATATATGTCCTCAGGATTCAAAATTGAGGTCATGGCAAAACTAATGTCTTCAATTGTTTTTCGGTAATCATATTTTTTCCTAAAAAAGACTAAATCTATTAATGCCTGAATCTTATTCTGTAGAGGATTTAGGGCTACGGCCAAAAATGCGCTTAATATTATAAAAAATGCAGGATTTTTCCAACCTCCCTGCTTAGCAAGGAACAGATTGAAACTTATTATTAGAATTGCTATTATTCCACCAAGAGCCCCTGTAAGAAGTCCATAAACAAGGGCTTTTCTAATTATTACGTTTACATCAAAAAGCTTATGTTTTAGTATGGAGTAGGCAAGAGATATAGGAAAAACAGTTAGTATCAAAGCAAGAATGCCAAAAGATACTTTCATACCCATGGCATAACTCAAAATCATAATTAAAATTGGGATAAGCAAACCTATAACAGAACCGATCACGACAATCTGTGATCTTTGTTTTTCCAGAGTAACTGCAGAGCCGAAATAAGTTCTTAGATTTGAAACCGATACCACAAGAGAACCGATTAGAGCATAACCCAGCATTAGTTTGCTGAGTGTTAGCCATAATTCATAGCTGCCCACCGGTGAAATACTTATGACAAACAATATAACAGACACAATAAAAAGCGGGGTCAACAAGAGATAATGGCGAAGATTAAGTGGCCTGTCCTTTGGGAAAACCGTAGCAAGATAAATTGCAAGAGTTGGCGCCAAAAAGAATCCCAAAGTAGAAAGTTTATCAAAAATAAAAGTGGATTGTGAGTCAAAATAACTTACAAGCCAAAGACCGGTACAGACTGAGAACAACAAGAATATTTTACTTGTTGTAAGTCTGGGTCTTAAAAAATATACCGAAATACCAACTACGAAAAAAGCTAATCCTGAAAAATATACAATACCAAAAATAGATATAAAATGCCCGATATTAAAGACGGAAACCGGGATTGTATACTCGAATATTTTATCTCCACGAATGAAACTGTAATCAAGGGGTGTGCCAACATTATATCGATTAACAATTTGGTAAATTTCACCGGGTGAATTTACCCTTTCACCGTTAATTGCTATTATCCTATCTGTAATAATCTGCGGTTTGTCATCAGTTTTATCATCTCCGAGGTCAATTACTACCTCAGAAACTACAAGGTTATTATAGAATAAGAAGCCTGTAAAAGGCTGGTTTACCCATTTTAGAGCTAAAACAAAACAAAAAGACCATACGATGAAACATACAAATGCAATAAAATATACAATTTGCTTGTTTAGTCTCTCTCCTATTCTATTTAAGTAATTCACAATCCTGCAAATCTCCCCTACACTTCTTAATAGAACTAAACTATTATTATATTACAAAATTATGTATTTTATAAGTCTTAGTTAAACAACTTATTCTATAAATTTATGGAACTTACTTAAAAAAGTTAAACCTTAAGGTAAAAAGAGTATTAGACAGAGCTGACTCAGCAAAAACAAATATATTAATATTTAGCAGTATTTTAAGAATTTCTAGATTCTGGCAAGTCTGGAAATCAATAGATGATCAGCCAAAACCAGATTAACCATAGCTTCCAATATAGGAACAGCTCTTGGACAAAGGCACGGATCATGCCTGCCTTTCACTTTTAGCTCTTTAGGTTTGCCGTACTTGTCCACAGTATTTTGAATCTTTGAAATTGATGAAGTTGGTTTAATAGCAATGCGCACAAGTAGATCTTCACCATTTGTAATTCCCCCAAGCAGGCCTCCGGCATTGTTGGTTTTAAAACCCAGCGAGCCATCTTCTTTTTGATATAATAAATCATTGGACTCAGAACCTTTCATCTCTGCCACTTTAAAGCCAAGCCCCACCTCAAAACCTCTGATCCCACCGATGCTCATAATACCGGCTGCAAGATCTGCCTCAATTTTATGGAATACAGGTGTACCCAGACCACTGGGCACTCCCTGGGATATAACCTCAACTATCCCGCCTATTGAGTCACCCTCTTTTCTAACCGATTCTATCAAATCTATCATGGGCTGGACTTTTGCAGGGTCTGCACATCTGACCGGATTGTTTTCTATCTCATCAAGATCTGTAACATCACAGATAATATTGCCAATTTGCTTTACATAACCCGATGTTTTTACCCCGTGAAGCGACAATATTTTCTTGGCAATTGCAGCTGCTGCAACTCTTCCTATAGTTTCACGATTGGATGACCTGCCGCCGCCTCTGTGATCTCTAAAACCATACTTCTCATCATAGGTAAAATCAGCATGACCAGGGCGGTATGTATCTTTTATATCATCATAGGACTTGGAAATTGCATCCGTATTTCTTACTATCATTGCAATTGGGGTTCCAAGTGTTTTGCCTTCAAACACACCGGAGAGAATTTCTACTTTATCAGGTTCTTTCCTTTGAGTTGTGATCTTACTCTGACCGGGCCTTCTTCTGTCCAGTTCAAACTGTATTTCTGACTCCGAGATTTCAATTCCAGAAGGACAACCGTCCAGTACTACACCAAGGGCAGTACCATGCGATTCGCCCCACGTAGTTATTCTAAAATGATTTCCAAAACTGTTTGCAGCCATAGTTAGTATTTAGAGGTAACCGTTTTCTTTAAACCAGTCAACGGTCTTTTTTATTGATTGTTCTATATCAGATTTTTTATAACCTAGCTCTTTTTCAGCCTTTGAGCTGTCTACAAACCACTTATATTTCGATAGTTTCACTGAATCCACATCCATAGTAGAATAATTAGGAAATCCAATCCCCAGAATTCTTTCTACAAGATATCCGGATACGAGAGCAAAAGTATACGGTATTTTCATTTTAGGTCTCGATATGCCGGTAAGCCTCTCAAGCATATCAAAAAGTTCATTAATTGTAAGATTGGTATTTCCAAGTATATAACGCTCTCCGACCTTTCCTTTTTCTGCTGCGAGCAAATGACCCTCAGCCACGTCTTCTACATCAACTATATTCATCGTCCCGTCCATATATCCCGGAAACTTCTTTTTGCAGTACCACTGAATAAAAGCTGTGCTAGAGAGATAAATATCCCCCGGGCCAACTACAACAGATGGGTTAACAATAACAAGCGGAAGGCCCTGCTCAACAAATTTTAGTGATTCGACCTCTCCATGATATTTAGTATTTAAATAAGGAATATTTTCTGATTCAAGGGTGAATTTAGTTTCTTCATTAGCTTCACCTCCAGCCGGGTCTACTCCTACTGCTGCAACACTACTCGTATATACTACTTTACTAACCCCGGCATCAAGCGCTGCCTTCATCGCATTTACGGCACCACCTACGTTAATATCCTGCATTTTCTGATGATCCTTTTTTCTAAAGGAAACAAATCCGGCGGTATGGAAAAGTTTGTCACAACCCTTAATAGCGCTCTTTAGAGAATCAAGATCTGTCACATCTCCATATACACGCTCGGCTTCTATGTCGTCAATATTGGCAGTCTTGCTGGATTTTCGAACCAGTATTTTTACTTCTTCACCATTTTGTACGAGTTTTCTTGCAATATGAGATCCCAAAAACCCTGTTGCACCTGTAACGAGTACTGCCATAACTTCCTCCAATTAAATCAAATAAATATTTTTGGATTATATCAGTATGACCGCTTTATTCCAACTCTTTTTGTAGAAGTGAAAGTGATTCTATATGAAATGTTTGAGCAAACATATCAAAAGGCTGAACCTTTCTTAATTTATATCCGGCACTGGTTAATTCTTTTAGGTCTCTGGCAAGAGTAGTAGGATTGCAGGATACATACAATATTTTATTGGGACTTATCTCAATGATAGACTTAATTATTTCCTTAGCCCCGTTCCTTGGTGGATCAAGAACAATTAATTCCTGTTTTTCGGTAGGTTTATGTCTTTGAAGATACTTTCCTACATTCCAGTCTTCAAAATGACAGTTTCTAATATGGTTTTTCTTTGCATTTTTGATAGCATACTTAATAGCCTTTTTATTATTATCAATGCTAAGTACAAACTTTGCTTTTTTTGCAAGATGAAGTGAAAAGTTTCCATAACCGCAGTACAGATCCAACACATTGTGATCTTTATTCAAATCTGCCCAATCTATTAAAGTCTTAATTAGAAGCTCATTTATCTGTGGATTTGCCTGTGCAAAGACCGATGCACTTGTTATGAATTCTAGTCTCGAAACCTCAAGATTAGCAGTATTTTCATCACTGTTATCAACCGAAATATTTACTCCCTGGATTCGCTCCTTAAGATAGTAATACAGTTTAATTACCTCATCATGCGAACTGTCCTTTTTGGGTGAAAGCGATAAAGCAGGTATAGATTGGGAATCTAGAATATATATCATATCAATAGGCAGAGTTTTTGACTGATATTTTACAAGGAACTTTGATATTTTCTTAACAAGCTGAGAGATAACAGGTGAACATATCTCACAATGATCAATTGGAACAAGTACATGTGATTTTTCCTCTTTGAATCCGATCACATGTTTTCCCTTTACAGTATCAACGTGTATCGTCGCCCTGACCCTATACTTATACTGATTGGGCGAAGCTACGATAGGTTCTATCTGTAAATCCGTAATACCGGCAATCTTTTCTAATGATTCTTTTAAAATAGCCTCTTTGGACTTTATCTGATATCCATAGTCAATATGCTGCCACTGACATCCACCACACTTACCGAAATATTCACATACTGGCTCTACCCTATACTCAGAAGGCTCGATAATTGCAGAGATCTCTGCAATGCTGTAGCTCTTTTTCTCCTCAGTTATTTGGACTTTGACTTCTTCACCAGGTACTCCGCCTGTTACAAAGACAGTCTTTTCATCAGTACGTGCTAACCCGTACCCGCCATATATCAGTTTTTCTATTTTTAGTTTCATAATATTATCATTGCATCCCCATAACTTAAAAATCTGTATCTGTTTTTTTTCGCTTGTTCGTATGCATTGATAATAAGCTCTTTTCCAGCAAAAGCACATACCAGCATAAAAAGTGTTGAACGGGGCATATGGAAATTAGTAATCAATGAATCTACGACCTTGAATTCATAGCCCGGATAAATGAATAACTCGGTTGTGCCTCTTTGAGGATTAATCTCTCCATCCTCATTTACGCTTGATTCAAGCGTCCTTAAAGAAGTAGTACCAACCGCTACAACTTTTTTGCCCCTTTGTTTTGCAAGACTTATCGAATTGCAGGCTTTCTCTCCTATTTCATAGTATTCACTATGCATACTATGATCTTCTACATTTTCCGATTTAACAGGTTTAAAAGTGCCGTAGCCAACATGCAGTGTTACATACTCTATAGCTACTCCCTTATCACTTATACTTTGCAACAGTGCATCTGTAAAGTGCAGACCAGCGGTAGGCGCCGCTACCGACCCTTTATGTTTAGCATACACGGTCTGATAATTATCTCTGTCTGACTTATCTGGTTTTCTTTCAATATAAGGAGGAAGCGGCATATACCCCTTCTTATCAATATAGCTGTCTATTTCTGAATTAAATTCCAGCAATATTTCTCCAGAACTTTCTTTACGGACTACAGCACTTAGATCATCATCAATATTAATCTGCTGCCCCTGCTTTGGTTTTTTCATAAGACAGGACCAAATATTACTGTCCTTCTTTTGTAAAAGCAGAATTTCTATATCATCTCTACTCTCAGATGCACCGCAGATCCTTGCAGGAATAACCATTGTGTTATTTAAGACAAGCACATCGCCACAATCAAGATAATCAACAATATTAGAGAACTGCTTATGATATAGCTTATTTTCAGACCTGTTTACTATCTCTAATTTGCATGATTCTTTTTGTTCAGACGGATAATAGGCAATATATTCCGGGGGCAATTCATAATCAAATTCGGATGTTTTCATTTAGTTAGAAACAAACTATAGGCCATGTCTTCTGCAGCTTATCGTTTTCCCTTCTTTGAAAGTTCCCTAACTGCAAGCCTGAGAGCATTTAGTTTGATAAATCCGGTTGCATCCGACTGATCGTAGACTGTATCTTCTTCAAAAGTTGCAAGCTCTTCATCATAAAGAGAGTTAGGTGATTTTCTGCCAACGACTATTACATTGCCTTTATAAATTTTGAGTCTTGCTGTACCATTTACATTTTTCTGAGACTCATCGATAGCTGCCCTTAACATTTCCATTTCCGGAGTATACCAGTAGCCATAGTAAACCAGTTCAGAAAATTTTGAGATTAGAGAATCCCTTAAATGCATAACCTCTCTATCAAGCGTTAGGGATTCGACGGCTCTGTGTGCTGCCAAGAGAAGTGTCCCTCCTGGTGTCTCATATACTCCTCTTGACTTCATTCCCACATATCTATTTTCTACAATATCCACTCTCCCTACTCCGTTCTTGCCGGCAATTTTATTTAATTCAGAAAGTAATTCTACAGGCTTAAATCTTTTACCATCAATTTTTACGGGCTCACCGGTTTTAAATTCAATGTCCAGATATTTAGCTTTATCGGGAGCTTTCTCAGGCGAGACAGTTAACTCAAACATACTCTCAGGAGGCTCAGTCCATGGATCTTCCAATATTCCACCTTCGTAGCTTGTATGAAAGATGTTCCTGTCACAGCTATATGGCTTTGCCTTGGAAACTGGCACAGGGATCTTATGTTTTCTTGCAAAATTAATTAGGTCTGTACGGGATTTCATATCCCATTCTCTCCAGGGAGCTATCACTTTTATTTTAGGGTCAAGCGAATAAAAGGTAAGCTCAAACCGAACCTGATCATTGCCCTTACCGGTAGCACCATGTGAAACCGCAAAAGCTTTTTCTTTCCTGGCAATCTCGATCTGCCTCTTTGCTATAATAGGGCGGGCAAGCGAGGTTCCAAGCAGATATTCTCCTTCATAAACAGCATCGGCCTTAATGGAAGTAAATACAAACTCTTTAACAAACTCTTTTTTCAGGTCTTCTACATAAACTTTTGATGCACCTGTTTTTAGAGCTTTATCCTTTGCAGCCTTAAGGTCTTCACCCTGACCAACATCAGCTACGTATGCAATCACATCGGCATCATATTGTTCAATGAGCCATCTTAGGATTATTGAGGTATCAAGACCACCCGAATATGCTAGAACTATTTTTCTTTTCACAGTTATATCCTTGGATTATCAGTATTAGATAAATAAATTATTAAAAGTAAAAATATTATTTTTCAGCTGTAGCAGGCGCTCCTCTTAAATCCTGCATATAAAATTTGGCACCCTGGTTTTCATAGAACTTTTCAAGAGAAAACCCAATGTATTCTAATTTTTCCAAATCATCGCCGTTATAATTGGCTTTTTTAACTTCTTCAGAAAGTTTACAAACAAAAGATATATCTTCTGTAGGTTTATCCTGACAAATAAAACCTATTTTAAATTCAGATTTTATTTCAATATGATCTGGAAGTACATAGCCCACAGCAATCTTTGCGCTTATTAATTCAACCACTACTACACTTACTTTACTAACACCCTGAGATTCACTCCCCCCTGAGACTTCAAATCTGTAGGCGTAATAATCAAGCTGCCGTCCTTCATTATCCAGTCTGTTAATATTCCAGTAATCTTCAGATTCCACCCAGCTCATTAATGTTAACATCCATGTTCCTCCTAATTATATCTTAATACCTATAAAACTAAGCTGCCTTCCTACCCCTGCCCCTTCCCTTCTATAAGAGTGATAACCCAAATCACACTTAGTACAAATATCAATAACTTCTATGTTGCTCAGTCCGGCGTGTTTGAGGCTTTGTTTATTGATTTGCGCCAAGTCTATCATATATTTTTCACCGTTTGGGTAAATAAAACTATCAGTTTCTTCATATTTTTCAATGAATTTTATAGCAACATCACCATCAACCTCAAAACAGCATATACTAATGCACGGCCCAATTACTGAAATAATATCTTCAGGATCACTGTTATAGACGCTTTTCATAGCAGTAACCGTCTCAGAAATTATATCGCTAAATGTACCTCTCCACCCTGCATGTACAGCTCCAATTACTGATTTGGATATGTCATACAACAAAACAGGAACACAATCGGCAGTATAAATACCAATACGAACTCCAGGGACATCGGTAATAAGCGCATCGCCTTGCAAATTGGTATAATCGGTATTGTGATCAATCCGGTGCACTTGCTTACTATGAATCTGTTTTAAAGTAACTATATTATGATCAAATCCCAGTTGAGTGCTTTTATTGCAAAAACCATATTCAATAATATTATCAAATTGAGATAGTTTGTCTGAAACCTCAATATTCAATTCCTTATTAGACATAACCCTCTAACTCTCTTATAGCCTCTTTCATATCATGAGGTATTTGCGCTTCAAAATAAAGAGATTTACCATCTCTTGGATGTTCAAATGATAGTGAAAATGCATGAAGAGCCTGCCTGCCCAGGTTTTTAGAAATATTATTTATAACCGCATCCTGTATTTTTTTACCATAAAGCTTATCGCCCAATACAGGATAGCCTATCTCTGAAAAATGAACCCTTATCTGATGAGTCCTCCCTGTGTAAGGTTCAGCCTCGCAAAGACACGCCCCCTTAAATCTTTTTACCACAGACCATTTGGTAAGCGCAGTTTTAGTGCTGTTTGAATCTGATGAGAATTTTATCCTGTTTGTCCTGTGCCTTCCAATTGGAAGCGTTATTTCTCCGGTTTGCTCTTTTGGATTGCCAATTAGAAGCGCTAAATATTTCTTCTTAATAGTTCTGCCCTTAAACTGCTCCACCAGATGGTTATGAGACAAATTATTCTTGGCAACCACCATTATTCCTGAGGTATCCTTATCAAGACGGTGCACAATCCCCGGTCTTATCTTCCCTCCAATTCCCGAGAGGTTTTTGCATTTATACAGAAGCGCATTTACAAGCGTGCCACTTTTTATTCCGGCTCCCGGGTGAACACTAATGCCCGGTGGTTTGTTAATAACTACTATATCTCTATCTTCGTATATAAAATCAATTTCAATATCTTGAGGTACTATATCTATTTCTTCTGGTTCTACATGCTCTATTCTTACAGTTTCACCGCCAGAAAGCTTTCTGGAAGGTTTAAAAGGAAGTTCATTGATCAGGATATGATGTTCATCAATAAGGCGCTTTATCTGCACTCTAGTAATCGAAGGAAGTAAATCAGAAATAGTGGTATCGGCTCTTTTCCCTGCAAAACTCTTTGGAATTATTATTTCGTCATATGATAATTGTTTACCCATTAAAAAAACTATGATTGCAGCTTAAGTTTTTGAGATTCCTCTTTTTGCATCAAGATTCTTCTGGCAGCAGTACTCACAACTCCGGGAACATTTTTACTTCTGCTTAACAGTTTTAGATCTTTATCTCTCATATGACGAATGAAGTTCATAGAAACATCTGCCGGTGACTTGGGGTTTGTAACAAGTGATACCTTTATATCGTAGTGTTTAGTCCAGTCTCTGTTATTACTTATTTCTCTTAGAACTTCCTCGCTAACTGAGGTTGACTGCGCTGCAATATTAATTTCCATATCTGTCATTCTTGGATTTTTAAGCGCTGCAAGTGCAACTACCCTGTTTGGTTCTTTAACAAGTATTCTTCTTGCTTCTGCATTACCCATGATACATAACTTTAGCTTCTCTGGAAGTGTCATGCTTTTTATTGCAAAAAATAGGTTCTGATATTTTGGGGATTGCTCTTCTTCAAGATCCAATTCGCCTTCTTCACCCTCTTCTTCTAAAAATTCTTCCGGGATTTCTACTTCATCCAGAAAAGAACTTTCAACTGACTCCACAATGGCTTCACTTTGATCAACTTGCTGAGGCTCTTCAGAACTATCCTGTAGAGCTTGAGGAATGTTAACCTCTTTTTCAAGATATAGGGATATAAACGAAATGACCTTATCCAGATTTGATCTGCTGATAGCAGGGTTTTTACTAAGGGCATAGACTATTTCATGAGAGCGGAGGATTCTCTGATGGTTATCAGAAATGAGTTCGATAAGGTATTGATTATGAATGTTTTCTGCAAGATACTGTATTGTAGAATCAGATGTTGCATTATTTATGATAATTTTTTCAAAATGAATATCATTTTCTGTATTTTTAGCAAAATAGTCTAATAATCCATCAGGTACAGATTCATTGGACAGTACTCTTTCCAAAGTATTATACGGAAGAGTAAAAAGAGATTGTTTAGATTCATTTACTACCTCATCATCCTTGTCAAACGTAAGATAGTATAGCACCAAAGCCATATCCTCGGGAGGAATCGGTACAAGTCCCCTAGCGGCCATGATTCTAGTATCACGGTCGAGTGAAGGATCTATAAATCTCCTTAGGTTTTCAGGTATGGATTCTAAATTGTATTCCATTTTATTAGACCGAAATATTATATTCTATATGAAAAATATATATAATTAAACAATATTTTATAATAAAAATTTCTATTTATAATTAATTAAAAAAGATGTTATTAAAAATGAATAAACCGTAACCGGAGCAAATATATCTCTCCCTTAAAATATTGGATTTATATTTTCCAAATACAATCAGTATTTGAGAAAAAGTATCGATCTTCCTTTATTAAAATAAAATTATAGTGTTCCATTTTCCGTCTACACAATTAGCATTTGAGGGTTAATACTTTTTTAATTTTATAAAAAAATAATAGGAGCCTGGTAGATTAGATAGCTTATGTGACGGGATATAACTACCATATCGGCAATGGGATTTATTGATAGCATCAATCTCATATCATCATTCCTGCATAACCATCATACATACCAAAATCAGTAGTCAATGTTATAATTGGTCTGAAAGCAGATATATAAATTATTTTAAGATTCATAAAATCAAATTCACCATATTATGAAAATCACAATTCTTGGCTCTGGCACTTGTATACCCAGCATAAACAGAGGATCATCAGGTTATTTTTTTGATACCGGCAAAAATAAAATCTTATTTGACTGTGGAAATGGTATTACCTGGAAACTTGAACGTCTGGGAGAAAGCTATACAGACATAACTCATATATTTATAAGCCATATACATCCCGATCATACTGCAGATCTGATTCCGTTTCTTTTTGCCAATAAATATCCGTATAATAGAAAAAGAACAAGAAAGTTAGAAATCTGGGGCCCGCCCGGATTCATGGATTTCTACACTGCTATTAACAAGATATATAATGACTGGCTAAAACCGGAGTTTTTAGAAGTTTATGAAATGGAACAGGCTATATATGAATTTAATGACTTCACAATAATAAATAAACCTGGGAATCATTCCACAGACAGTTTGATTTACAGGATTGAGTGTGGTGGAAAGTCAGTTGTTTATTCTGCAGATACCGATTATTGCAAGAATTTAGCTGTTTTATCTAAACAAACCGACCTGCTGATTGCAGAATGTTCAATGACGGATGACAAGAAAGTAAAGGGTCATATGAGTCCAAAAGATATTATCAAGATTGCCAATGAGGCAAATCCCAAAAATATTGTTTTAACCCACCTGTACCCAATATGTGATGAAGTTGATATCATTGGACAAATAAAGCCCCATATTGAATCTGATATAATTAAAGCTCATGACATGATGGAACTTAATCTTTAACTCTGAACGCAATATTTACAAGGATTAATTAGCGTAAAGCAGCTTTTTGGAAGAATTCACAACCTCATCCACGGATATATCTTGTAAACATTTAACACCTATAGGACAACTTGGTGTATAGCCAAAACTTGTACAGGGACTGCATGGCAGGTTTTTGTTAATGTTAATATTATCATCTCCTTTGGGTCCCCATTTCTTTTCAATACCTGCTCCAAATAGTGAGACTGTGGGGGTACCTACACCATAAGCGATATGCATAAGACCTGTATCTGCCGAAACAAAAAGATTTAGCTTGGATATTACAACTGCGGTTTGGTATAGAGACGTTTTATTCGTAAGGTTTAGTATATTATCCTTGCCCACTGACCGCTCTATCCTTATGCAGTCACCCAGTTCAGATTTGGCTCCCAGAATTACTACCCCAATATTGCTTTCTAAAAGTTTTGCTGTAGTTTTAATGAATTTATCAACTCCCCATATCCTCTCAGAAACCGTAGCGCCACAGAATATCCCTGCAACCCAGTCCCATTTACTGCTGTACTCAATAAGTTGCTTGTTTAGATCAGAACACCTACTATCATCAACGGGGACAAATGGACTGTTCTTATCAAATTCATACTCTCTTTTGCTAATACCTGATACAAGATTTAAAAAACTTTGGGATTCGTAATCATCATGACTATACTGGACTACATTTGTAAACATCCTGCGTCTTTCATTCGTACCGTACCCCACCCTTACAGGCGCTCTTGTGAGACAGGCAACTACAGATGTTAACCTGTGCCATTGTTCAGTATCTATAACAATCTCATAATTGTTACTAAATACTTTTTTTAAAGCCTTTATGGGGTCATTATCATAAAGAATCAATTCATTTATGAATTCACAATTCTCAAAAATACCCTGATTCCTTTTTTCGGCCAGTATATCTATATTACAGTTTGCGTATATATCTTTTAGAATCTTAAGGGCCGGAAATAACAAAACGGCATCTCCAATACCACCCGGGCGGATTACAAGGATTTTCAATTTATCGAAATTTTTAGATACCGGACTTTGAAGATCATCAAGAGAATAAAACTCACTTTTTCTGGGTCTTATCAACCTCGATAAATGTACTGCTGGCGTGCCTATTATAGCATCAATTTTCTTTAGAATCTGAATTTTGTATTTCATCCAATATTCTCAGGGCATCATTTTTTTGTGCAGGAGGTATACCAAGCTCAAGCGCTCTTGAGGCATGGATTCGGGCATTTTTCAAGTCCCCTGTTTCTTTATAAGCTATAGAAAGATAATGATGAGAAATTCCGCTATTCGGCCTTATGCTAATAGAATTATTGAAATACTGCTTTGCATATTCAAATTCAGATATAGATTTAGTCTCTAAAGCAGTGAGCAGGTAGTCTATACCCAGATTCAAATGGGGAGAATGATAATACTCATTTAACTCCATAGCTTTTTTAAATGTCTCTCTTCCTTTGCTCTGTTGATCAATCTTTATATATGCTGTACCCAGATTATTATAAACCAAAGCCCTCACAGCATCTCTGCATTTTATATTCTTATTGTTCACTACATATTCATATTGCCTTATAGCCTCATCAATTCTGCCATTTCTCTTTAATGCGACACCATAGTTATTATAAGGCAAGCAAGTATTACTCGACGCTACAGTCGTAGTACTCCAAAGAGAGAGGTCATCATACCATACAGACTGTCTATTGATATTTAAAAGCGCATAAAATAAAACCAGTATAGTTATGAAGACACAAGAATATCTAAGTGAAACTCTGCTGAAAACATACTTATAAAACAGATATCCTGTTCCCATTGCAAAAGCTACAGAGGGTAAATACAGATATCTTTCAGCAAGGGATGTTGGAGTCATCTTTATTAATGTTAGTAAAATGGATGGTCCCAAAGATATAAGTATCCAAAAGATCACATAATAGATAAGCTTAACTCTTTTTATCAAGGAATATATAAAAGCTAAGAAGACCAAGGTTAATACGATAAATGATGGAACAAGGTAGTATAGGTCTTTTGTAACTTCTGAGATGAAAGCGTTAAACTCAATAGGAAACAACAATTTGTAAAGGTAAGAATAATATGAGCTTACCAGTACTACAAACATATCCAGGTATCTAAGGATATCAGCTGACGCAGCGACATTTACATTCTTTTCTGATATGGGCGTAATATTTACAAAGCTCTTACTCCGTAAATACATATATAAAATAAAAATTGATAAATATAATATATATTTAACTGCATTGTTCTTATTTTTTAGCTGATTTGTTACCAGATCGGTCAAGAGAACAAGGGGTATAAAAACAACGGCAAGTTCTTTAGATAACAAAGATAAGTAAAACGCCAGAATCGCAAAAGGTATATATACTACTTTTTTGTATGATTTTAAGTGAAACAATAGACCCATTAATAAAAAAAGGGTGCAAAGCACATCAGTCCTGCCAGCAATCCAAGAGACAGATTCTACATGCATAGGGTGCAGCGCAAACACAAGTGAAGATATAAAAGCAATATTATAAGAACTATAGTTTGGTTTAAAGTTGCTGAAGAAAAAATATACAAACCAGAAAAGCAAAATTACTGTAACGGTATTGAATATAAGGTTGCTAAGATGATACCCAAAAGGTTTATTACCCCACAGAGTCTGATCAATAAAATAAGATAGATATACTGTAGGTCTGTAATAATTGCCTTTTTTTGATTTTTGCTGAGGTGTTAGAAGATTTATAAAACCCTGATACTTATAATGCTTTTTATTGATGGCATCAGAATCGTCCCATACAAGTTTATTATCAAGAGACGGAAGATACAAAACAAAAGAAATTACGCATAGTACCAGACTATAATAAATCCCTCTTTTGTATTTAGTCATTATAGAAATAAAAATAACACATTAGAAATCTTTAAATATATATCATTCAACAATGCCTGTTGCAGGATCATAAACGAACTCCCTGCCATAGGGATTTTCTGGATATTTGTTAATAGGGCTGTTATCTACAAACCTCTTTAACTCAGATAAATTCTCTGCATTCCTGCCATAGATCCTATTAAATTTCTTCGACCTTGCATTTAATAAAGATATAGCATATTTATATTCATTTTCAGATAGTGTAGTGCTGACGATGGTTCTTGTATCAGATACGATAATGAACTCTCCTCCCGATGGATCAGAGGGAACAGTCTTAATATATCCCGATACAACAAGCGCATCTATATTTTCAGGCAGCTTGTTATTGTCCTGATAATACTTTCCAAGTGCACCTGTTAGTACATTTTCAATCTCTTTGGTTTCAACTTTCTTTAAATTTTTTAATGCATGATTCTTTCTGGCTTCTATTGTAGATGTGGTATAAATATATTTCCAGATTTTCTTTGATAGTTCGAGATTTCCAGTTTTAGACAGAGCAAGAGCCGCCATACCCTTCATTGAAGCTCTCCTCAATTCAGATAATGCAGGTTTTTCAGAAGCTTCTTCAAATAGCTCAGAAGCTCTCTTGTAGTTATCAGTATATAAATAGTAGATAAAAGCTTCATCCAGCACTAGTCTAAAATTTTCAGGATTATTAATCCTTCCCTTATCCAGTAACTTTACCCCAAGCTCAACCTCACCTAGCCCCAATTCAGGAGGTTCAGCAAGAAAAGTTCCCCCAAATCTGTATGCGTTTACAAATTTGGGATCGAGATCTGTCATGATATCAAAATATTTGAATAACTCTTGGGGTTTATTCACATCAAACTTCTTATCAGAAAAATACTGTAAGGCTCTTATCCAGTAGATATCGGCTATGAGCAAATTATATCCCAGTGATAATTTCTTAAGGGTTTTTGAAGACAGGAGAAGAGAACCGCTGATAATGCTATAATCCCCCCTGATTTCCTCTATCTTTTTTTGAACAGGAACCGAGGCAATTAATAACAAAAGAGATAGCAATACGCCTATGGTAGTAAGATTTTTACTAAGCATCTTATTTAAATTCTTTTTTCTCAAAAATTGCTATTGATAAAACAATCATAGCGAAACAGTATAAAAGTGCATAGGATGATAGATTTAGAAAAAGTGAAAGATTTATATCCCCACCATACACTGCCTGGTTTCTTAAATTAAACTGATCAAGGTGAGGTACTAGCCTGTAGACTCCTTCTGTAATGTAGCCAACTAAAGGGTGATTAACATGCTGGGAAAACAACTTAATATCTGATGAAAATCTTCCAATAATGAATACAAGCAGAACAAACATCACGGTCATAATGGGTGTAGTAAAACTGGAAAATACAAGGCTTATTGCTATTATTATTAAAAACTCAAGAAAAGTGAAATAAAGTGCTGCAACAAATTGAGCATAGTACTGCCCTCCGTAATGAAACTCTATTAACCCCTTATATCTATTCTCCACATAATAAACTAATACGAAAAGTATAATTGACATCCCGAGTGTTATTACAAAGAGAGTGAAAGAAATGCCCAGATATTTACCTAAAACAAATTCGAACCTTCTAACAGGCTTTGAGAAAAGGTTATAAACTGTCTTTCTGTCTATCTCTTTATAAACAACATTCATTCCCAAAAAACATGATATCAATATCCCGATTATTGATATGGTGGTAAGACCGAAGTCTTTTGTAATTTTATTATATTGTTCAGCGGAGATGCTTGAAATTATAATAGTCCCAAGAATCATCAGAACAGCAAAGATCAAAAGCGAATACAATATCCTGTCTCTAACGGCTTCTAAAAAGGTATTATAGGCAACAACTTTTATTCTATTAATTGTATGGAGCATAATAACCTGCTTGCTAATTCTGTTTGTCTATCACTGAGTGTATGTTAAATATATTTTCAAGTGATTTTCTAATCGGATGAAATGATACTAAATCAATCTGATTGCTGTGTATACTTTGTAAAATATTATTCTTATGTTGTTCATCAAATATTAGTGCAATAAATTCTCCTCTTTGTTCAATAACAACGTTATTACCAAATAATTGCTGGGTAACTTTACTATTTTTTCTTATGATTGCTTCATAGCCGGATTCTATTTCAGATAACAAATCAGCAAGGTTTCCCTGCTTTACAACCTCACCATGAAAAATAAAACATACCCTGTCGCATAAAGCTTCCAGATCAGAAAGGATGTGGGAGCTTAGAATTACTGTTTTACCATTATTTTTTAGTTCCAAGATAAGATCTCTAACCTCCCTTCGTCCTAGAGGATCTAGACCACTCATGGGTTCATCAAATATAACGAAATCAGGATCATTGATAATAGCCTGGGCTATACCGATCCTCTGCAACATCCCCTTAGAATATTTCCTAAGCTGTACGCCTGCTGATTTTGTTAGGTTAACCCTATCGAGTAAATAGTTTATTCGGTCTAATAAATGTTTTCCATGAATCCCATGAAGACTTCCCATATAATTTAGCAGCTCAAAACCTGTTAAATATTCATAGAAGTAAGGATTCTCTGGTAAATATCCCAGTTTTTCTTTTAGAAGATATTTGCTATTATCTTGTCCAAATATTTTTATATTACCTGAAGTGGGGCTGATAAAGCCCATTACAGATTTGAAAGTAACAGTTTTACCTGCACCATTTGGACCTATAACACCAAATATCTCCCCCTGGTTAACTTCAAAGGAAATATTCTTTAGTACCCTGGTTTTCTTTCTAAAAAATCCTTTTCTAAAATCCTTTATAAGACTGTCTACTCGTAAAACCATTGTATAGAAGGGATATTATAAGGAAGATATATATCTAAGTAAAGTGAATTCTTACTTAAAAATTCTAAATAGTTAATCAATACAAGCTGGAGAAGATTGGTTAGCTTCAAAAGCACCTCTTGAACCAGTTGCCAGAGTACTTACAGTGCAGCGAATAACTGTATCACCAAATCCAGCAAAATCTTTTCTACCACTTTTATTAACATTTGCTGGTGTAAGCTGCCATCCAAAATCAGCTTCTAAAAGACTACCTGTAATAGTTTCATCAAATTTTAAACAATAACCTGCTTTAGGGTCAATACAATCACCCTCAGAACCACCGATAGAAAGCATTCTTTCAAAACTTTTATCCACTAAGGCATCAAATTCCGCACACTCGGACTCACCTGAGGGTATCATAGGACATCGTAAACTAGCAGATTGAGCAATTGACCCTATTTGATCTGTAAAATCTCTAATACCATTATCATCGAGATCGCCTTCAAAGTACTGATATTCAGCATCACGGAGCGCCTGGGTAGATTTTCTAGCATTTGCTTCGTTTGCAGAAATTCGGGCTTTAATTAAATTGGGTATAGCTATCGCCAGTAATATACCTATAATTGCAGCCACAACCAGTAATTCTATTAGTGTAAACCCTTTTTGTTGTAATTGTGTTTTTACTTTATTCATAACAGTATCATTATATCAGATTTAATTAGTATAAATCAAGTAAAAAGGTATTAGTAAGTAAAGAAGTAACTCACAGTTTAAAACTTGTAATAAAGTCTAAAACTAGACAGGCACAATAAATAAGTTGTGCCTGCCTGTATATTCTGCTTTATATAACTATTGAATTAATCACAACCAGAGTCGCTTCTTTTAGAACCAAATGCACCTGTTGCACCCTTAGCGAGTGAAGAATCCAGTGTACATCTTATTGTTCCATCTCCGAATACAGAAAAATCCCTTCTTCCTGTCTTATCGAAAGATCTAAATGAAGCTTCCCAACCAAAATCAAAATCTGTACTTCCAATTTCAGCAAGATCTCCCATACTGATACAATAACCTGCTTTAGGATTTGCACAGTCAGCTACTGTAGCCGTTTCACCGTCTCCAGCTTCAGGTAAAGCTTCGAAGAAACTACTATCAACAAGCGCGTCAGACTCTTCACATGGATTATTGACCCGATCAGGACAACGTAGGCTTGCTCCTGTTGTCAAACTACCTATTAACTGTGTATAGTCTCTTGTGTTATTACCATCAAGATCCTGTTCAAAATACTCGGCTTCTGCATCTCTTAGGGTCTGCATAGACTTTCTTGCGTTTGCTTCGTTTGCTGACATTCTAGCCTTAATAAGGTTAGGAATTGCAAGAGCAAGAAG
>JBFFSH010000039.1:0-23106 GCA_041572575.1 Thermodesulfobacteriota bacterium | reverse complement strand
TTATTAAGTAGTCTTATAATAAACTCTGTACTAAAAAGAGCACCATCTGAGATTATTGGTTTTATTTGTTGATATGCCTGAGTGGGAAACACCTTGAATGCGCAATCTATATCTCTTAGATTAAGACCGAACATAAGCTTAATATATATATGAAATAAATATGCATTAATCTTTCTAATTACAGGATCTGCCCTGTTTTGCCTGTATCCTACAACAACTGTTTGTTCATCCAGATAAAGAAAGAGTTTTTCTATATCCTCAATATTAAACTGTCTGTCACTGTCCATTAAAAAAACATAATCTTTTTGTGCGGATTCAAACCCACTTCTAAGCGCAGCTCCATAACCCTTATTTATATCGTGATCCACGAGCACTACATTGCTGTTATCAGTTTTTGCTTTTTGAACAATATCTTTAGTATTGTCGGATGAACCGTCATTTACAACTATAACTTCATAATCATAATTATTAACCTGCATATAATCTACACAGTTTTGTATTGTGTAGCCGATATTTTCTTCTTCATTAAAAGCAGGAAGTACAACAGAAATAGAATTAATATTTAAAGACATAGAATATAATGAAGATGTTTTACTTCTTTGTTAGTTCATAGATCAATATCCCTGCGGCAACCGACACATTTAAAGAAGTAATTTGCCCTGCCTGAGGAATTTTTACCAGATAATCGCTCTGTTTTTTTATATTAGTACTCAGACCCCTGCCCTCTGAACCCATGACCAATGCTATGTTTCTATCTGAAAAGTCTTGTTCGTAAACATTTTTATCGGCACCCTGATCAGCTCCTATCACCCAAAAATCAGACTTCTTTAATTTATCAAGCACCCTTGAAAGATTAACCTCCTGAATTACAGGTACATATTTCACAGCCCCCGATGATGCCTTTACAACAGCAGGAGTAATCCCGCATGACCTGTCTTTTGAAATAATCACAGCATCTCCACCCAGCACATTTACTGACCTTATTATTGCACCAAGATTATGGGGGTCTTCAATATGATCTAACACTACTACAAGTTTATTCGATGAATTACTACCATCCGATCCTCTAAGATAATCATCCAAATCGGTGTACTCAAATTCCTTAATATTTGCTGCTATACCCTGATGCTTTGTAGTTTTACAGAGCTTTGATATTTCTGATTCATTTAAGGCAGTTAACTTTAACCTGCTCTTTTTACATAGCTTTTCTATATCAGAATAAAAAGATTGTTTTGAGCCTTTAAATACGAAAACCTCTGTAATCTCTGATGGGGTATTAAATAAAAACTCTTTGACTGAATTCTTTCCGTAAATAATCAATTTTCAGCTTCTGGCTTCTTTAGTCCAAATTCCTGCTCAGCATCGAGCAGTTTAGTTACGACATTGTCCTTAATCCACTTAGGATCCCACCATTCCACGGGCCTTACAGCATGGCCCTGAATATATACTCCATAGTGCAGATGATCACCTGCGGCAAGACCAGTAGTGCCTGTTTTTCCTATGATCTGTTTTCTTTTGACAACATCCCCTACCTTCACATTCAATGAACTCATATGACCATAAAGACTTGTAATCCCCATCCCATGATCGATGATTACGGTCTTTCCATAAATACCAAGACTACCCGCATAACTTATAACTCCGGCATTTGCAGCTTCTATTGGGTATCTCTTTGTAACAGCAAGGTCATAACCAAGATGATACTGTTTATCTATAGGTTCTTCGTTTAGTACATATGTCCTTTCATCAGCAAAATTGGCCTCCACCTGAGACCTCGAGAGCTGATGAAAATTCCCATTCCATAGTATCTTTGGTTCAGTTTCTTTAGATACATTTGCTATTGTTGAATCGTTTTCCTTGCGAAGTTCACTGTTAACCTTTAAGAATATTTGTTTTAAGTCAGATGGTTTTGGTCCCTTGATAAGAGACTGCATTTTGTTGAGAATAAATTTTTCGCTAATATTAATGTTGCTTTTCCTGTATGTCACAGGTTTTACATTGTAGTAAAAAGGGTTCTTGGCGACATTACCGGCTTTATCGTATGCAGTTATTACGACATCAGAGTCTTTATCAATGTTGTATGGAAATGCAAAGAAACATACATATACATTTTGATCAGCAAAATGTCCGCTATAACCGGGGAAATATATATCACCTACCAATACTCCCGAAGATTTCGTATCAGAAGATACTTTGTAAACTACAAACCCGCTTCCACCGTGGTTAATATAGTCCTGAGAGCTAATCGTTTCTATCGATGGCGGCTGTGTGTCCACTACTACTTCTTTTTCAAAAACTGTTTTATTGCCATGCAAAAAGTTTAGATACGAGCCATCTGTAGCTTCAATCATAAGTTTTGCAGGTCCTTCTGTAAGGTCTTGTTTATCGAGGGTAAGATCAAATGAATCACTTTTAGGAGCATCAGTATAATTTTTTTGTACTAATGTGACAGACCCTGTTTCAAATTGAAGTTTAGCAACAGTTGATTTAAGCCCTCTGCCTTTATCGGTTATATTAACTTTAATTGGTTTAGTGCCAATAAACCCTGAATCAAGACCTACCTGCACCTGGGGTTTATACCATTCAATGTAATTTAAGAAATAAATTACTCCTGTTACAACCGCTGCTATTATTAAGAATACAAAAACTCTTTTTATTAATACCATAGCCTCCCCTTTATTATTTAAAGCTATTATTAATTGATAAATTATTTTATATTAATAATTCTAATTTATAATCAAAAAATTATTAATTTTAACTAAAAATCATTAAGGTGGATTTTCAAAAATTCAATCCAGACATTCATAACTGTGTAGAAGTTGCAAAACTTGTAGCTAAAAGCACTGATTATCACAATTTAACTTATTCATCATCCAGCAATCTTATGGATAGCCTAAGTAAAAATATAGCAGATAATCAGTTAAACTTTGAAAATATACATATTCTAACTAAACAATCCATGTATCTGGGAATTATAATATTTTCATACAAAAAAAAATCAAATAGTTTATTTAATGATTTAAAATTTCTTTTAACACTTAAGCTCAATCAGTTTTTTCAAAGATTGTATATATTCTTAATTGAAAATGAAATTAAGATGACCGACCATGATGTATACCTCGATCTGATATACATAGAACCCGATTTCAGAAACAAAGGGATAGGAACAAAATCTATAAATTACTTAATTGAACTGGTTAAATTACAAAGCAAAAAGCAGATACTTCTTCATGTAGATAGAGCAAATCTCTCTGCAAGAAGTTTTTATGAAAAACTTGGTTTTAAATATATGATGAATAACTCAGGTGAATCAAAGAACAATCATCTGGCAATGAGCTATAATATTAAAGCATAATGAGAAAAGAGTTTAAAAACGAATTCAGCTGGTCATTTTCAAGAGATAACACCTTTAGTGAGTGCAGGAGAAAGTACTTTTATAACTATTATGGCTCCTGGGGCGGATGGAAAAGGGATTCGATAGACGAGGTTACCAGATCTCTATATGTTCTAAAAAACCTCGTAAATATGAAGATCTGGAAAGGAGATGCCGTACATAAAGAAATTTCGAGGGTACTGAAGAGTTTTGAGACTACAGACAGTATTGGAAGTTTTGAAAACTCGGTAAAGAGAACAACCAGGATTATGAGAGATGAATTCCGGTTCTCTAAAGCAAAGGAATATTGGACTACCGATAAGAGCCTTAGAAAAGTAAACGCTCTTTTTGAGCATGAGTATGAGCTTGATGTTAGTGATGAAGAGTGGATAGACAATTATAACGATGTTATTAAGTGCATTAAGAATTTTTACAGCTCGGAGATTGTTGAAGAACTAAAAAGTATCGGATGCGAAAACCTCATTACTGTAGATAGCATTACCCCTACCTCATTTGATTACAACGGTGAGATTGTTTATGTAAACCTTGATCTTGCCTATAAAGTTGGAGATGAAGTAAAGATTGTTGACTGGAAAACAGGTACCGGTGAGAGTAACCCACTTCAGTTTGTAGTATACGTGTTTCACACAAATGAAACCCTTGGCACTCCTCTTGATAAGCTATCCGTAATAGAATATAACCTACAGGAAAATAAACAGTATGTTCATAAATTCAGTGAGCAGGAGATAACTGAGGCAAAGGATTATATAGACAATAGCATGAAGAGTATGAAAAGCTGCCTTTATGATCCTGAAGAAAATATGGCTGATATTAGTGAATTTCCTAGAACGGATGAAGACTGGAGATGCAATAACTGTAATTTTAAAAAAATATGTTTCGATCTTCCATAAAACGTTTTAAAATTAATCTTTATGTTTAAAGATTTCAAAGAGCAGCAAATAAAAACTACAGAAGTTACTATTAACATTAAACATGCTGGCAGCGGCAAGCCGCTTCTCCTTTTGCATGGATATCCTCAGACTCATGTGATGTGGCATAAAGTAGCCCCTAAGCTTACAAAAGATTTTCATGTGATATGTGCAGACCTAAGAGGCTATGGTGACAGTTCTAAACCAGAAAATTCGGAGGATAACTATACATACTCCAAACGCGCGATGGCTGGTGATATGATAGAGGTAATGAAAGCTCTTGGTTATGAAAAATTTTATGTAGCAGGGCATGACAGAGGTGGCAGGGTCGTTCACAGGATGTGTCTTGATTATCCGGACAATGTTCAAAAAGCATGTGTTATGGATATCGCTCCCACACACACAATGTTTAGTAAAGCAGATAAAATTTTTGCAACCGGATACTATCATTGGTTTTTCCTGATTCAGCCAGGAGGCCTGCCTGAAAAAATGATAGGAAGCGACCCGGAATACTATCTAACTGAGAAGTTAAAGCGATGGAGCGGTAAGAATAAAGATTTCCACAATAATGCAGTCATTGAATATGTAAGATGCTTTAGCTCACCAGATGCAATTGCTGCAAGCTGTGCAGATTATAAGGCTGCTGCATCAATTGATTTAGAGCATGATGAGAAGGATTTTAATAACAAGATTATCTGCCCCTTATTAGTATTATGGGGAAATGAAGGTTTTGTTCACAGAACCTATGATGTACTACAAACATGGGAAGAAAAGGCAGAGAACGTAACCGGCAAAGCACTTAACAGCGGACACTTTGTTGCAGAAGAAAATCCACAAGAAACTCTGGATGAAATACTATCTTTTTTTAAGAATTAATCATTAAAATACTTAATAATTCACTTTAACTATGCACTTTAACTAATATTATTTAACTTTAGTAAAATTAGTTTAGGTTATTTGTTGAGATTAAGATATTATTTATATATTACATTAATTATTAATTGTAACTTATTTATATTATTAGTAATAATATGTTATACTTTAGTTGAGCAATTTTGAAATTATTTAAACCAAATCATTAAATGAGCAGCTATTTTAAAAAAGTTACCGATTTTTTTACTAAAACACTCTGGTATATAGACCTAGGGAATGTAGGTGAGTTTAAAGCATTCTTAATAAAAGTTACAAGACTGCTATTTGCGTCAATTAGGGAATACACAAAGAATGAACTTAACCTTAGGGCAATGGGTCTTGTGTATATAACCATTATCTCTCTCATTCCATTTCTTGCTGTCAGCTTTTCTGTGCTAAAAGGATTTGGAGTACATAACCAGCTTGAACCCACTCTTTTAAACATACTTCAACCGCTTGGTGATAAGGGTTCTCAAATAACGGAAAAAATAATTGAATTCGTATCTAATGTTAACGTCAAGGTTCTTGGTGGTGTGGGATTTGGTCTTTTATTCTATACAGTTATTTCTCTAATAAAGAGGCTTGAAGATTCTCTAAACCATATATGGAAAGTAAAAAGCGGCAGAAGTTTTATGAGAAGACTGAGCGACTATCTTAGTATAACTCTGATTGGACCCGTGTTATTTTTTATAGCGATTGGTCTTACCGCTACGGCTTCAAGTAATACTCTTGTACAAAAGATTCTATCTGTAGAACCCCTGGGATTCATATTCGTGTATATAAGTAAAATACTACCTCTGTTCATAGTATTCTTTATTTTTACCTTCGTATATAAGCTAATACCGAATACCAATGTAAAAATTCTTTCAGCAATGCTTGGAGCATTTATTGCAACAATACTCTGGCAATTAATTAATCTACTTTTTAAGCTCGGTGTGTTAATTTCAGCAAATACAGCCGTAATTTACTCTAGCTTTGCTGTGATCATTATCTTCTTGCTCTGGCTCTATCTGAATTATATTGTTCTGCTAATTGGGGCTCAAATATCCTTCTGCCATCAAAACATCAATTTTTTACATATTAAAGAAAATGCATTCAAGCTTAGCAACAGACTAAAAGAAAGATTGTCACTGAGAATAATGCTTCTAATTTCCCAAAATTTTTATAACAGCAAGGAAAACCTCACACTCCAAAACCTTACAGATACCATTGGTCTTCACCAGGATGATATTCACGAATCACTTGAAAATCTTGTAAGAAACAACCTGCTTATTGAAACGAATAATGATCCAACTGCTTATGTGCCGGCTAAAGACCTTGAAAAGATCTCGGTTTCCGATGTATTAAGCTCTGCAAGATCAAATCCCGTAAATGAAGAATTTATAGAATCCAATTATCTCAATGATCAGAAAATAAGTGAAGTTATGAATAAAATTGAAGGTTCAATAGACTCTTCTGTAAAAGAGCTCAGTTTTAAGGATTTAATATCTAAAAAATAAGATAATTGTCTCTTAGATAATACAATAAGATGAGATAATACATAACAGGAAATACAAGTATAAGGCTGTCAAACCTGTCCAATACCCCGCCATGCCCCGGAAGTAAACCGCCTGAATCTTTTATACTAACACTTCTTTTAAACATAGATTCTATCAGGTCTCCAAATACTGCAATAACACCCACTACAAACCCCATGAGCAGCGCCCAGCTGTATTCTATAGGACCCTGAAAAATAAGGTTAATGAATACTCCGCATATACATGCCATAGCTATGCCCGCAACTGTGCCTTCAACTGTTTTGCCCGGGCTTAACCTTGGAGCTAATTTTGTCTTTCCCTTGGCTTTTCCTACAAAATAAGCGCCTGTATCGTTTAAGAACGTGCAGGCCACTGCAAATACTATCCAGAAAAATCCGATGTCTGTTGTCTTGATATTTGAAGCGTCCAGATATGGAAAGCTGCTGTTATTAACATTTCTTATAAGAACCGCATGGCTCAAAAACCAGCCTATGTACACAATTCCAAGAAATTTAGTTCCAGCTCCCATAAGTGTATTTGAAAGGTCCTGTTTTTGCAGATGAATAAAAAGCGTTGATATCGAAACAAGTGTAAATAGAAAAATAAAATAGAGATAGCCAAAATAGGCTCCAACAGGAAGTATAATACAGAATAAAATCCCCAGTATTTTTTTATTATCCAGGTTTCTATTATCTACAAGACTAAAGAATTCATAAGAGCCGAGTGCAACTATTAACAAAATGAATGCAAGAAAATAGATACTGCCAAAATAAAACACCAGCAGAAGAATCGGCACACCTACAATTGCAGTTAAAATTCTTTGGGTTAAATTACTCATCTATAGCTATAAACTAATAAAAATAATGAATAATATAAAACCAATATTCGAACATTCAAATCGGCCAATGAATATTGCCGTATTTATATCCGGCTCCGGCACTAATCTTAAAGCATTGTGCAAGTATCAAAAAGCATTGGAAGATTCCGGGATTGTTCCTTCTGCAAATATCAAATGCGTGTTTACAAATGTACCGGATTGTAAAGGTAGTAAAATAGCTAAAGGTTACGATATTCCAGTAGTTTCACTTAGTTCAAAAAAGTTTTTTGAATCTCTTTATAAAGAACCAGATGATGCTGATTCAAGAAAATATTATGATGCGGCTGTAATAAGTTTGATTGAAAATGTATGCAGTCCTGATCTGATCGTTCTTGCAGGATATAGGAGAAAGCTGAGCACTTTGTTTTATGAACACTATAAGAACAAAATTATAAATCTGTACCCAGGAGATATTACAAAAGAATATCTTATAACGGGCGTTCAGGCCCCCATACAGGCCCTAAAGAATAATGAAACTGAGATAAAAGCTACTGTTTATCTGGAACAGGAGAGCATTAGGTTTGGAATTCCTATATTACAATCGGACAATGTATCACTGGAAGGTTATTTAGAAGATAATATTGATATCATTAATAAAAATATTAGAGAGCAGGCCGAGTGGGTAATCTTTCCTCATGCTGTATACGAATTTATAGCAAAGGGCAGACTTGGTATAGGTAACAATTCTACTCTTTATCTCGACTATGATCCAATTGGAAATTCAGGAATTCAGTATAATGATATTAACTCATAAAAACCGCTTGATTTATTTAAAAATATTTTATATATCTAGATTTGAAGCTCTTTTATTAAGGAGGAACATATGGGAACTATTCATGAAGTAGCTAAAACAGATGAGATAAACGAAGGCGAGGCCAAGTTAGTAGAGGTTGATGGACAGGAAATTGCACTTTTTAATGTTGGCGGAGAGTACTGCGCCCTTGCAAATGAATGCTCACATGTTGGAGGTCCGCTTTGTGAGGGAGATATTGAAGATGGTAAAGTAATCTGCCCCTGGCACGGAGCAGAGTTTGATATTAAAACCGGCGACGCCCTTGCCGACCCCGCCGAAGGCCCCGTGGAATCCTATCCTGTTACAGTTGATGGGAATACGATTAAAATTGAGGTTTAAAATCAACTTGTTTTTTTAAGTTTATCCTCTTTTAAGTCTTTAAGATAATAAGTCCTTATGTAATTCAAAATAGTAGGTTGTCTAAAGATTAAGCCAGAAATTCTCGGATAACTGCAATGAAAATGAATTGAGAATAATTATAGGCAAATAAACTTAGTCTTTAAACCAAGTATTTCTGATGATTTAGCCTGGGCTTTATCCGCAGTTACAAATACTTCGCATTTATATCTCAACGCTACAGCAATATGTAGAGCATCAACAGTTCTAAGAGAAACTCTTCCTAAATTATCTATAATGAAATTATTTGCTGCAACAAGATCACCCTGTGAAAAAGGGCATATCTTATAATAACCCTCATCTATGTTATCCTCAAACCTGTTTATAATCTCAACCGCGCTTTGTTTTGAGAGTTCCCTTCTCAATACTTTTCTATTAATCGCCGAACTAAACTCTACTATACTAAAAGTACTTGAAGTTAAACCTTTTTTACCTTTAAGAAATGTTTTTACCTTAGCAGTTATAGATTCAGGATAGTAGATCGAAACCAAAACGCTCGTATCGAGATAAACGCTCAATATCTTTCTTCCCTTTCTTCTACAACAATTTCACTGAGTGGTTTTCCAGAGACTTTAATAGACTCATGAAGATCTGAAAGATCAGGTAGCCCCATGTTGCCGCTGTCATTATTTTCAAAAGCAATGATCTTGCCCTCAGGTATACCCCTTCTTGTAAGGATAACTTCTTCCCCTTTCTTGGCTCTATCGAGCAGATAACCTATTTGTTTCCTTGCTTCTTTAATGCTCACTTTCATTGTACATTTAAGTGTACATAATCTATCTATGGATTCAAATACTTTTGGCTTAAGATGATTATATGTTTTATTAATAGGGAGAGAAACATAACTGCATTCACAAATGCAGCTCCTCAAACAAATCACCAGACGGTCGCTCTCTTGAAAAATCGGCAGCGCTTTGTAACTCGGGTCTGAACTTTCCGTCCACAATTAAATCAGCTAGGGCATGCCCCGCTCCGTATGATATCATAAGCCCCCTACCCGTGTGACCTGCACATTCGTAGACATTTTCAAACCCGGCCACTTTACCGATATATCCCGATCTGTCCGGAGTCTCACCATACATCCCTGCCCAGCCCCTTATTAGTTTTACTTTTTCAAACTTGCTCATCCTGTGCCAAAGCGGCTCCCAGATGTATTTTACAAAAGGGCTGTCTTCTTCAATCGTATCGAAGCTTACATCAAAATTATATCCATAAGGCTCATCCACATTGGAATACCCCGCAAGAATACTTGTACCCTCACTATGAAAATAAACATCTGATGTGTCTATAATCATACCGTAAGCAGACAAATCAACTTCGGGGTTATTTATCACAAGCATCTGCCTTCTTCTGGGTTTAATATCATAATCCATAAAACCATATAGTTTAGATAGTTCAGGCGACCACGCCCCGGCAGTATTAATCAAGACATCACAGCTGAATGGCACTATTTTATGAGGAGCATTTATCTCTTTTTCTATCAGATACCTCTTTATTATTTCCGAATTATCCGTCCCCTTTACATATATTGCAATAACGTTTTTAACGCAGCCGTTGTCGAGTTCAACATCTTTTACATAGCACCTGTCAAGAAACTCCACTCCAAGTGACTTTGCTTTCTTCCTGTAATACTCCCTCAGAGAATAATGATCTATAAGCCCCGCGCTTTTTGATATGGAAAGACCTGCTACTCCATCAAGGTTATCCACAAAAGGAAGAAATCTCTTAATCTGCTCAGGCATAAATGTCTTTACATTCAGCCCATACTCTTTGTATAAGTACAGGTTCTTTTCTATCTCTGCAAGAGACTGCTCATTATGAAGCCAATAATAACCAAGCTGCCTGAACTGTATTTCATCCTTAATCGTCTCATAAAAATCTATAGAATACTTACAAAGCTCTATGTTTGGCCTATTCCTCCATGTAGCCCTTACTCCACCTGCATTTTTAAGGGTAGAAGAATGCTCACCTGAAAGATCGATATCTATCACCCCAATACTAACCTTCTTTCCCTTCGCGGTTAGATTCTCTGCAAGCGCCATAGCACCGGACGAGCCTAAAATTCCGGCCCCTATAAAAAGATATTCAAATTCTTTAGATTCCATCGATAACCCAACCTTTTTTTTAATCACCCTGTTTTTGATAGAGGTTTAACTTCTCTTTTAAGCCTGTCGGCCAGCAGGTCTTTATGTACTTGCAGATCATAGGTCGTCTGAAGGTTAAGCCAGAATCTCTCTGATGTACCAAAATATCTGGATAGCCGCAGTGCAGTATCAGGCGATATTGCACGCTTGCCTTTTACTATCGTATTAATACGCCGTGCATCTACATTTATATCTTTTGCAAGAATATACTGGCTAATACCCATTGGTTTTAAAAACTCTTCCAGCAAGATTTCACCTGGATGAATTGGTTGCATTACTGTTTTGCTCATATTTATCTCCTTAAGAGTGATAATCAGTTATTTCAACCGAGTAAGCATCTCTGTCCTTCCACACAAAGCATATTCTCCACTGATTATTTATTCTTATACTGTGCTGACCTTTCCTTGTTCCCTTTAATTTCTCCAGCCTGTTTCCCGGAGGAATTCGCAAATCATCAATGGTTTCAGCCGCATCCAGTATCAATAGTTTTCTAAGTGCATGACGAAGTAACTGAGCTGGCAATTTTTTTGTCTTTTGCCGATAATATAGTTTTTCAGTTTCTGAATCAGCAAAATCCTTTATCACTCAAATATGATAGCGTGTCACGCCATTATTGTCAACCTTGATTTTGAATTAACATTGCTTGTCTTATATACATTAAAACAAACCCCAATAGACACTTTTTGGGATATGGTTTATTATATTGTGTGGGTATATGAGAGATGGGAAGCCGAACTGGCTTTTTCTAGATATGAACGCCTACTTTGCTTCTGTGGAGCAGCAGGTCTGTCCGGAGCTAAGAGGCCGTCCGACAGCCGTGGTACCGGTGAGTGCAGATACCACCTGCTGTATTGCTGCAAGCTACGAAGCCAAAAGGCATGGTGTTAAAACCGGCACAAAGGTAGCAGAGGCAAAAAGGCTCTGCCCCGATATCAACCTTATGCCGGCAAGGCCCGCGCTTTATGTCGAATATCATAATAAGATTGTAGAAGCCGTAAATACGGTTCTTCCCGTAGATGAGGTTCACTCTGTAGACGAGATGTCATGCAGGCTTATTGGTAGAGAGCGCAATCCTGACTATGCCGTTTCGCTTGCAAAAGATATAAAGCAGGCCATAAAGGAACAGGCAGGAGATGCCCTTCTATGCTCTGTAGGGATTGCTCCCAACCGGTTTCTTTCCAAGGTAGCAAGCAACCTGCAAAAGCCAGACGGCCTTAGCGTTATAAAAGGGGATGAGCTTCCCGAAAAACTCTACCCTCTTTCGCTCTCCGACCTTCCAGGAATTGGAAGAGCAATGGAAGCACGTCTTAATCTCTATGGTGTAACAACAGTAGAACAGCTCTGCGCCCTATCCAAAGCGCAGTGCCACGGCATATGGCACAGCGTAGTAGGAAAGCGGTGGTGGCACCTTCTTAGGGGAGAAGACATGCAGGAGGTTTCCACAAAAAGAAGAACTGTGAGCCACTCCCATGTGCTGCATCCGCAGATGCGCACAGATGAAGGGATGTACTCTGTAATGATAAAACTAATCCACAAGGCAGGGGCAAGGCTGAGGAGACTTGGTTACTACACCTGCCGCGTGAGTATTCATATTGACTATTTTAATCCGCCTCAACCCTGGAAAGATTATGTGAAGCTCGGCCAGTTCCAGGACACTCACACCATAATACAGGCATTTCTTAAAATGTGGCCAGAAAGACCCAAAGGCAAAACCCCTCTTCGCGTATCTGTAGTTTTGTCCGATTTAATCCCCACAGCCGACACAAGCCTTCCGCTTTTCTCCGATGACGGCAGAAAAATAAAACTTGCAGAGACCATGGACAAAATAAACGAACGCTACGGGCTGGATTGTGTTTACTTTGGCACAATGCATACAGCAAAAGAATCAGCACCGATGCGCATATCATTTACATCAATACCCGACCTCATATCCGAAGGGACTGCGCATGACCGGTCGCTTCTGGCTCAGGACACTGGAAGTTAGAACAGTTAAGATTCCGAACCAAGTTTTTCAATCGCCTTTTCACTCTGCTCTGCCATCTTGCCGGCAGGAAAGAAGAAGAGGTATTGTCCTGTATCTTTTAGAACGTCTAAAGTACGGGATGAGATTTTATCAAAGAACTGGACTGATTTGCCGTCTGTAATAAGAACAAAGTTCTGAGGCTTTTTAAGAATTTCAGGCATTTTATTCTTAACAAAATCAAAGACGCTGCGAAAGCCTTGTATAGATATGCCTTTTTTGTTAAGCATTGCTATCCAACGGAGTATAATAATGTCTTCTACAGAATACAGGCGGGATACCCCCCTTCCCTGCGCACTTCTTACGCTTGGCACAACCAGCCCCGTGTTTTCATAATAGTAGAGCTGATCGTATGTAAGCTTTACTCCCTCGAGCGATTCAATAAGTTCGACTAGCTGCCTGCTTCCAAGACCGTTTATTACCTTAGTTTTGGAGGAGTCTGCAGTATTTTTCTTCTTTTTTTCTGAAGACATGTATCTAATTGGTACCTAATTTAATATTATAGTGATTTATACCCAAAAAATAAATAGAATTATCAGATGATTAAGTGCAAATTCGAAATAGACTGATATAATGAACCAGATTTATTAAATCGAGATAAATATGAAATTTGGAGCCCACGTATCAATAGCAGGAGGAATATTCAAAGCACCTGAACGCGCAAGCAGCTATGGCTGCGAATGCTTTCAGATCTTTACTCGCTCCCCAAGGGGCGGCAATCCTCCAAAGCTGGATAAAGAAACTGTTGATAAATTCTTAAATAACTGTGAAGAGTACAATCTTTCTGACTACTATGTTCATACTCCTTACTATATTAACTTTGCTTCTGAAAATAAAGACATAAGAAATTCATCCACAAGAATAGTAACAGAAGAGCTGGAAAGGGCTGATATATTAAATGCTAAATATATAATGACACACCTTGGAAGCTCAAAAGGTATAGAGAGGAAATTAGCCATATCAAGAGTTGCTGATGCTGCAAAAGAAATATTGGATAAAACAAATACCAAGACTCATCTGCTTTTAGAAAACTCTGCCGGACAGGGTGAGACAATAGGAGAGAAGTTTGAAGAACTTGCAGAAATACTCGATCAGGTAAATAATCCAGAGCTCGGAATATGCATTGATACCGCCCACACATTTGCTGCAGGATATGATATTAGAAACAAAAATGCGCTAAATCATGTTCTAAAAGAATTTGATAATATTGTTGGAATAGAAAAAATATGGCTTATTCATGGCAATGACTCAAAAGTAGGACTTGGAGAAAAAAAAGACCGTCATGAGCATATTGGTCAAGGTGAAATTGGCTCAGAAGGATTTGAATCTGTAGTGAATAATAAGCATCTTAAATCTCTGGATATGATTGTCGAAACACCCCCGGAAAATGTAGCATCAGATATTGAGATATTAAAAAAAATGAGAAAATAAAATCAAGGGAGAATTAAAAATAAATGAAATCACTTTCTATAATCACATTATTAATTTCAGCAATTGCATTTTCAGTAGCCGTCACTGTGGGTTATCTACATCTTTATAATGTTAAACAGATAAACGACATAAAAACTCAGAATAAGTCCTTATCTGAAGATGTTCAAAAACTTCAGCAGCAGCTTGCAAAATCATGGAACAAAGACAATAAAGACGAGCATGGACATCATGGCCATAAAATGGGAAATGCTGAAGAAGCAGGAGACTGGCCAAAATTTCACGAAGCCACAGGGGTTATAAAATTTATTACCGGGCAACGCGTCATTGTAGACCAGGAAGAAATGCCCGGTTTCATGAGAGCCATGATAATGAGTTATGAGGTTGAAAAACCAGATCAGCTGGAAAACTTTAAAGAAAATGACAAAGTAAAATTAAAACTCAAAGAAACCGCTACAGATCTAACAGTTACCGAAATAAGCAGGGCTAAGTAACCTATTTTATTTGAGTTTAGTAGTTAAGCTCTTTATCTTTCCAGTATTTTGATCCGGCCAGGCTTGTGCTGAGAGCAATGCCGTTTTTTGTGATCTGATATATGACTACATCGGATGAAAAATCAGTTTCTGTTCCATAAGCTCCACCCCTGTCTCCGGATTTTGCAGCTGCGTCACCGGCAAGCGTCAAATCCCATCCATAATTAATAAACCTGTATAGAACTCCGGGGCTGTTAAATATTATTATTTCTCTAAAATCCCTAATGCCTACTCCAAGAGCAAGTCCACCCTCAGCCATATTCATATAAGTCTGGTTTCCGGTTTCATTATCAGTAATAACTCCATAACCTCCCCCGCCCCCCACAAAGATTATCTGGGTGTTAACATTACTAAAAACCGCGTAACCTGCTGCATTTTCTATAAGTTTTTGTGTATGAGGTTTTTCCCTGTAAAGTTGGTTGAGCGTATCAGTTTTCATATTGGCTACAAAATCTCTTTTTTGATCAGCATTAAAACCTTTTGGTCCAAAACAGGCTGCTGAAACTAATAAGAGTGCAATAAATGCAGTAATAAGATTTCCTTTTTTCATAGTTCCCTCCGGTTATAAAGAACTTTTTACTCAATATCTGGTATACAACTATAAAACAAATACAATACTTAGCAATAATATAGCATGTTAGAACGGGATAACAACAAAATATTTAGTCAAAAATATGTTGGCAATAAAGCAATCGATACTAGTATAATAATGTGAAGTTTATCGTTTATTTAGACTTTTTATAAACCTCGGTAGGATCGTTTGTAACATGAATAACTCCTTTTTCATCAACCCATGTAATTGTCTTTTTATTACTAATAGTACCTTCTATGGTTTCAGCCTCGTTTATAGCCTGAGTACCAATTATAGTGCCATCAGCATCAACACTAAGACCAATTGAGCTGCTAAACTCTATCTCATACTGGAGTTGTTTTTCTCTGTCCTCTTTGATCTTTTCTTCTATTTGTTTATTAATGTCTACGTTGTTTTCTACAGAATCACTCTTATTTATTGCTCCCTTTGTAATAGAGCTTCTATCTTTACCTAAAGATGAGTTTTCAAAATTATCAATATTTTCATAAGGCCTGTTCCAGTACCAGGGGTATTCAGCTTTTCTACGCTCTGGTTTTTGAGAATTTTCTACTTCAGCCTGTTCTTGCAAATGAGCAGAGTCTATGGCTGTAAAAGAAAATATTAAGAACAGAATAACTATTAACCTCATAATCATTTCTCCGATATTTTATTAATTATAAGTTTAATATGTAAAATTCTTAAAATCCAGTCTGAAAAATAACGAATATAGAACTGGTACAAGCCCCAGGGTAAGCGCTGTGGCAAAAAGAAGTCCGAAGATTATTGCAACAGCCATAGGTTCAAACATGAGGCCGCCAAAAAGCCAGAGTGGAACAAGTCCTGAGATTGTTGTAACGGTGGTTAGTAATATTGGTCTTAGCCTTTGCTGAGCAGACTCTATTACAGCCCTTTCAGGCACAAGACCATTTTGGGTAATCTCTATATTTATCCTGTCCAGTAGAACAATAGCGTTATTAATTACAATTCCGGCAAGAGAAATTATGCCAAGAAGAGTCATAAATCCAAAATACAGGTTTGTTGCCAAAAGTCCGAACACTACTCCAATAATTCCTAGGGGTATGGTTATAAGAATAATCACCGGTCTTCTGATAGAGTTAAACTGTCCAACCAGTAAAAGTAAAATAATCATTCCTGCAATAGGAAGTTTTGCGCTTATTGACGCGTTGGCTTTTCCTGATTCTTCATCGGTCCCACCAATTTCCCATGAGTATCCAAGATTCCAGTCCTTGGACTGCTCTTTTAACCACGGAACAAGCGTAGTATTTATCTCAGCTGCCGTATAGCCTGATTCCAATCCGGATTCTACAGTTATAGTTCTAAGCCTGTCCCTTCGTTTTATTACAGCCGGCTGCCAGGCAACCTCTATATCGGCAACCTGTTTTAAGGGAAGGGATTTTCCTGTAGCCTGCACATAGACATTCAGGCTCTCCAGTTTTCCTATATCGACTCTATCTGCTTCAACAGAGCGCAGCATAACGGGTATTAGCTTATCATCCTCTCTATACTCCGTAGTGCTCATACCGCTTAGTGATGTTTGCAAAGATGTTGCTATATCCTCACTCGTTACACCAGCTCTATAGGCCCTTGCCTGATTGATCTTAACAAAGAGCTTTTTAGACCTTGCTCCCCAGTCGTCATCAATCAACTTTGTACCTTTGGTGCTTTCCATTTTACTTTTAACATTGTCTACATTTTCAAACAAAATATCACTGTCCTTTCCCGAGAGCCTCACTTCTACAGGCGGCCATGAAGGTGGGCCTAGTTCAAGGGGACGAACAGTGGGTTTAATGTCAGGAAAATTTGAAATACAAAACTCTTCAATTCCGGGAATAATGCTGTCTATGATTTCCCTCTTGGAAGTATTAATAATAAAGAGTGCATAATCAGGGCTTGGCGGCTCCGGGCTAAACGAAAGCTGAAACCTTGGCGCTCCCTGCCCTATAAACACTCCCCAATTTGTTATACCATCCTCTCTATCCTCATTTACTAAATAATTTGCCAGTTCATTTTCTATCTCTGATACCACATAATCAGTTCTCTCAATTGGCGTGCCAATGGGAAGTTTAACTTCAAGAGTAAAGGTTGGTCTTTCATTTGGAGGAAAGAAGATTTTCGGAACAAATTTAAATCCCTGAAGGGATATAAAAAATATAATTGCAGTTCCAATCAGAGACTTAGATGGATTTTTAAGAATCCAGGTTAGAAGATTTCTGTATTTTTTATATAAACTGCTATCAAAATTATCGCCTTGCTGTGAGGGATCGACTTTTAAAAACTTTACACAAAGCATAGGAATAACGGTAAGCGAAATAAGCCAAGAACAGAGTAACGTTATAGTTACTACCTTAAAAAGCGATGCTGTGTATTCCCCAGTTGTAGATTCAGCAAGAAATATTGGAAGAAAGGCAGCAGCAGTTGTAAGTGAAGAAGTAAGCAGTGGAACTTTTAATTCATTTGCAGAGTCCACTGCAGAGTCAATCGCAGATTTTCCACTACTCATCTGCACCATTACCGATTCAGCCATAACAATGCCGTTATCTACAAGCATTCCAAGAGCAATTATAAGGGCAGCAAGTGAAATCTGATCAAGACCTATTTCAAAAAAGCCCATAAACATAAGCGCCATAAGCATGGCCATGGGTATTAGGCTTGCAATAATAAGCCCTGTTCTTACACCAAGAAAAATCAGCATAACAAGCGTAACAATTGCTATGGCCTGACCGAGATTACTTGTAAAATCCTTAACTTTCTTTTCTACCGGCTCTGGCTGGAACTGCAGATAACCAAACTCAATACCGATTGGATAAACTGATACCAAACGGTCTATTGTTTGCCTTACATCATCACCAAGCGAAATTATATTACCGCCTTCTCTCATAGAAACTGCAAGCCCAAGACATCTTTCAGAGCCGCATCTCATCTTGGTATTTGGCGGATCAATGTATGACCTGTATATATTTGCAAGGTCTTCAAGGTAAACCACATTACTCGATCCGGGAACTTCAATTATTGTTTTTTTAAGATCGTCTACAGTCTCAAAGTTTCCAGTTGGCTCAAGTACTATTTTCTCATACTCTGTTGTAACGTCACCCCCCGGAATAACAATGTTCCTTGCCTGCAGGATCTGCCTTAACTGTACAGGAGATATGCCAAACTCTGAGAGTCTTGCATTGTTATACTCAACAAATATCCTTTCTTCCTGTGCACCGTAAATTTCTACTTTTGCTGCCATATCGATTAACAGCAGCTCATCACGTACATCATCGGCAACATCTTTTAATTCCCTGTAAGAAAATCCTTCCCCAATAATAGTGACAATTATTCCGAACACATCTCCAAACTCATCATTAACAACCGGTTTATTAGCATCATCGGGCAGAAGAGGCTCGGCTTTTTCCACCTTTCTGCGCAGGCTGTCCCAAATTGGACGCATATCCTTATAAGTTTCTAATATGTTTACATTAATAACTGATGAACCTGTTTTGGATGTTGACGCGATAAAATCGATTTCAGGCATTTCCTGTATCGATTTTTCTAGTTTATCGGTGATAAGAAGCTCAACCCTCTCAGGGCTTGCCCCCGGCCAGTTGGTAGTAACCTGTGCAGTTCTAATTATAAATCCCGGGTCCTCGGCTCTAGACATAGTCCTGTATGCCGAGACACCCGCAAACAAAATAACAATAACAGCCATTATCGTTATTCTATTTTTTTCTATAGCAAATTTAGTCAAATCAGATTGCCTGTGAATTTAGTTCAGTAATTTTACTTCTGTTGCATCCTTAATGCGTCTTACCCCTGCTGTAACCAGTAGGTCTCCCTCTTTAAGACCTTCTAATATCTCTATTCCATCGGGTGTAATCTCTCCGACTTTTACACTTATTCGTTTAGTAAAACCCGTTTTAAAAGATGCCTGTTCTTTCTGAGATATTTTTTCAAGTATATAAACATATCTTCCGCTTTTATCTTCACCCACAGCCACGATTGGAACAATAATCCTTTGTTGTTCTCCGTTTTTAAACTCAAATGACACTTCAGCAGCCATACCGGGCAAAAGCTCTTCATTTGTTCTTTTAAGCTCCACGGTTACCGGATATGTAGTAGCTGCTGCTGTGGAAGATACACCAACCTCTGTTACTATTGCAGGGAATTTCTTCTCAGGCATGGAGTCGAATCTAACACTTGCCATACTGTCCTTTTTAATTTTAGAAATAAGAATTTCGGGTATAGCCACTTCAACTTTAACTTCGTTACCAGAAGTAATAAACACTATTGTAGTACCGGCGTTTACATTCTCATTAATATCAACGGGTACTTCTGCAATTGATCCGTCTACAGGAGAGACGAGTTTTGTATAACTTAGCTGCAGATTATCTATGTCCAGCCTTTTTTGAGCAGCATCAACCTGCGCCTTTGCAGATTCTGAAAGCGCTCTTGCAGAATCAAGTTCTCCCTTTGATGCGTTATTGTTTTCATAAAGCTCTTTTATTCTTGCATAATCGGCATCGGCATTTCTTGACTGGGCCTGTGCGCTTATAAGAGTAGCCTCTGATTCCTGTTTTTTTAATAGATAATCCTGCGGGTCCAGTTCTGCTATTACATCTCTTTTTTTTACTGTATCCCCTACATTTACAGGCAGGTATAAAATGTTGCCGCTAACCTTAAAACTCAAATCAAATTCTACTCCTGCCTTTGCTATTCCGGAAAATGTCCTGCTTCTGTTCCCACCTGTTTGTATAACTTCTGTATATTTTACAGGTCTTATAAGCTCGGCTACTTGTTGTTCCTCCCCACAGGCTGCAAGCAGAAAAATCATAAATATTGCAACAATACTTCTATTCATTTTTGTCCCTCTAATGATTTATTGTAAAATTTTTCAAGACGATTAAACCATATATCATTTTCTTGTTTATCCAGATAAAAATCAAACCGCCCAATTGCTCTGTGCAGGTTAACAAGATCAATGAAAAAGTCATATACAGCCGTCGCGGAATTAAGATCAGCAGAAATAGATGCATCCTGAGCATCTAGCAGATCCAATATGGAAACTACACCCCTGGAATAAGAATCCGTAACAAGCTCAAGATTTTTATGTGCAGCATCGGCAGCATTTTTAGAAAATTTAATACTCGGAAAGGATGCTCCGGTGTTATTCATAGCTGATCTGATGTCCTGCTCTACTCTTTCAATAACAGACTGTCTCTGTAGTCTTAAGCTAAAGAGTTGCTCACGTGCTTGCTTATATTCTGCAATCTTGGCTCCTCCTCTAAAAAGCGGAAATGAAGCCTGCAAAAAGATCGTCCAATCAGTATCATCCTGGCTTGATACCAGCGGAAGACCCTCTATATCACCTCTCTGCCCTGCACCACCTTCAGAAAATAGCCGGTTTGCTTCAGCGCCCACACTTATATCGGGGAGTATAAAAGCACTCTTTGAAGATCTGAGCACTGTGTTTTGTGCTTTAATCTGAGAATCCAAATCTCTTATCGCAGGGGATATGCTAAGCCCCTCGCTTACCATAAAATCTTTAAATATCTCAAACGATCTGGGGTTATCAATATATTTTGTTATTCTTTCATCCCCTACTTTGAAATAAGGAGAATCCAGTGATATATCTATAGTAGAGAATTGTTCATTTAGTGGTCTGTGGAGTAGTCTGTTTAATAAAATCTCCGCATTTTTTCTTTCAGCCTGCGTATCTACAAGGTCTATCCTGTCAAGCGCGATTTCACTTTCCCATCTGTACACTTCTGATGGGTTTGCAACTCCAATATCTCTTCTAATTTTTGCAAGCTGCAGGTTTGATTTTGAAAGCTTGAGGTTTGATTTTCTTATTTTTTCAAATATTTTTGCTCTTAGTACATTCAGATAAGCTATGGAAGTTGCAGCTATGATATCAAGCCTAACCTCATCGCGGTTATATTCCCTGGACTTCTGTAAATTTCTTTGAACACTCACATTGGAAAATGCAGATTCTGAAAACAATATCTGATTAACATCTACAGAACCAGTTGTACTTTTTTCAGCCTGATTTCCCATACTTGCACGAGCCCTGTCTTCATCAATCCTGCTGGCAGTAAAAGCTATATTTGACTGAGGCAGCAGTACTGAAATTGCTCTCCATACCTCGGCTGCGCCAGCACTTACTGAACGCTCGGTTGCTAGAAGATCAAGGTTGTTCCTTAATGACTCATTTACAGCCTGGGCAAGCGTTATAAAATTATCTTTATGCTCTTTTTCTTCATATAATAAATCAGCCTCCGTAAGAACTTCCCACCGGGGTGAATAACCAATTGCTCTTGCTGTTTTCATATTAAGAGTAAGCTGCTGCTGTCTTGGAAATCTTATTGAAATGCTTCCTGCATCCTGGCCTAGCAGGATACTTTGTACATTCAGTGCAATTCTTCTTGCCTGCCTGGAAACATCTTGTTTGGGATTTAAACCAAGAAGCAGCCCCTTTTCTACCTCTATCCTTCCCATAAGGGAAAAAGATGGCAGTTTTCTTTCTATTAATCCATTTACAAGCTTGTTAAACTTAACATCATCCAGAAGAAAAAGCGGAGTAATATAAACAGCCTCCACATCTGCAGGAATACTTTTTATTACCTGATCTATATCTTCACTCACAGGGATCATGACTATTTCTGAATCTATACTGAGTGCGGTAGTAAGAACTATATCCTCAATCTCGGGGATTGCTTCGGGAAAAACAGGCATAAACAAGAATGCAAACTTATTAAATCTGATTATATCTTTAAATGCCTTAAAATCTCTTTTGATAACTGATGCAGAGGACAGGTAATTTAGGTTTTTAACCCCACTTGTACCTTCTTCACTCACAGGAGCACCTGTAAGCTCATTATCAATAACCCATGGCGCTAAAACAGGCTTACTAAGCTGTTTTCTTCTAACTACGTTTATTGATGATAAAACTCCGGGAGTTATGACAATGTCAACCCTAGGGTCATAAAGCACAGTGTTTAAAACATTATCAACCCCTTGCACTGACCAGTCTGCCTCTATTATCATAGAAGGAGGAAAATTCACATAAAACTCACCATCAGTAAGCGCAGTAATCTCATTTTTATAGTTTTCTACGATTACCGCATTAAAATCTGACGGCCCGTCAAATAAAATCGCGACATTAGTTCCCGATTCAGGAAATACAGGTCTGACGAGCAGGAGATAGAACAGACTCAATAAGCATACGAGTTTATAGTGATGGGGGCTGAGTGACATTTAAGTATTTAGTTTTTTCTATAATAATATCTCCTAATTACAATAAATAAAACAGGAACGAGATAGATAAGCACAATTGCAGCAAATTGCAATGGTGTCACTTTACCCCCAACAGAGCATAATGATGAAGGAGAATTGTTCTGATCGACAATATTAAGTCCTGTAATAAAGTTAATCGCAGCAAGCACGTCTATTCTTGGAAAGACAAGCCCATTTCTGTTGTCCTGCACCGTAGCGCCTGTATCGCGTAAGACCTGCCTTACCTCTGATTGAGTAAGGTCAGAGTCAGCTTCTAAGAGCAGGGCAGCTGCAGCCGATGCATGAGCGCACGCCTGTGAGGTTCCGCTCTGTGTAGA
>JBFFSH010000038.1:0-23599 GCA_041572575.1 Thermodesulfobacteriota bacterium | reverse complement strand
AGTAAGATTTAAAATAATATATTCTTATTGGTGTTTATCAAAATTTTAAATATTCCAAATTTAATGTGAATAATGAAAAACTCAAACACTTTTGAAGTGCTTCTTAAGGAAGACAGGACTTTTAATCCTAAGAAAGATTTTACAGAAAAGGCTAATATAAACAGCCACTCTGTCTATCAAAAAGCAAAAAAAGATAACATAAAATTCTGGGAAGGTTTTGCAAATGAGCTTCATTGGTTTAGAAAGTGGAGAAAAACACTAATGTGGAAGCCGCCCTTTGCACAGTGGTTTATAGGGGGCAAAATAAATGTTAGCTATAACTGTATTGACAGACACTTAGAAACTTCGAGAAAAAATAAGGCAGCAATCATCTGGGAAGGGGAGCCTGGTGATTCAAGAGTACTAACATATTGGGATCTGTATAGAGAAGTTAACAGATTCTCTAATGTACTTAAGAGTCTTGGAGTTAAAAAAGGGGACAGAGTTACAATCTATCTGCCCATGATACCTGAGCTTGCCATTGCAATGCTTGCGTGTACGAGAATAGGGGCACCACACAGCATAGTTTTTGGTGGTTTTAGTGCCGAGAGCCTTAGCGGAAGAATAAATGACAGTAAATCAAAAATTCTAATTACAGCAGATGGTGGATACAGAAGGGGCGGAGTGGTGCCACTCAAGGCAAACTCTGATGATGCTCTTAAGTCTGCACCGTCTGTTAAAAAGGTCGTTGTGGTAAATAGAACTGATACAAAAATCAGAATGAAAAAAGGCCGTGATTTTTGGTGGCATGATCTTATGGAAGGTGCAGACAGTTCGTTTCCTGCCCAACATATGGACAGCGAAGACATGCTTTTCATTCTCTACACAAGCGGAACTACAGGCAAACCAAAAGGAATTGTGCATACAACCGGAGGTTATTTAACCGGAGTATATGCAACAACTAAATGGGTGTTTGATATAAAGGAAGAAGATACATACTGGTGTACGGCAGACATTGGATGGGTCACCGGACATAGTTATATAATCTATGGTCCTCTTGCAAACGGGGCTACAACCTTAATGTACGAAGGTACGCCGGATTACCCGCACAGGGGAAGGTTTTGGGAGATTGTTGAAAAATATGGGGTAAATATCTTCTATACTGCACCTACTGCGATAAGGGCATTTATGAAATGGGGTGAATCTCACCCTGGCAAATTTGACCTCAGTTCTTTGAGACTTCTTGGCAGTGTGGGAGAGCCGATTAATCCAGAGGCATGGATGTGGTATTACAATATCATTGGTAACAAGAACTGTCCTATAGTTGATACATGGTGGCAGACTGAGACTGGATGTATCTTAATTACTCCACTGCCTGGAATAACAAAATTAAAACCAGGCTCAGTTACCCATGCCTTTCCCGGAATAGAAGCCGATATTTATGATGAAGACGGGAAGAGTATCAAAAGAGGAGCGGGTAATTTGGTATTAAAAAATCCTTGGCCGTCTATGCTTAGAACCATATATGGTGATAAGAATCGTTATATGAAGACCTATTGGAGCAAGTATAAAGATGTTTATCTTACAGGAGACGGCGCCAAGAGGGATGAGGATGGATATCTATGGGTGCTTGGAAGGCTTGATGATGTTATAAATGTATCAGGGCACAGAATCGGCACTATGGAGGTGGAAAGTGCGCTTGTTGATCATAAAACCGTCGTAGAATCTGCTGTAATAGGAAAACAGCACGAGCTTAAGGGCCAGGCAATCTCAGCATTTGTTACTCTGAAAGAAGGTATTAAATGTAATAACAGGCTTATTGATGAACTAAAAAAACATGTAGTCAAAAAGATAGGTGCCATTGCAAGACCCGAAGACATTATTTTCACTGCAGAATTACCAAAAACAAGAAGTGGTAAGATAATGAGAAGACTTCTAAGGGATATTGCCGAAGGAAGGGTGCTTGGAGATACTACAACGCTTGCCGACCCCTCTGTGGTAAATGCCCTTAAAGATAAATATGAGCATCAGGAGAGCTAATAACTGGATTTAATGACAAACTTCACTTTTGATTTTATTTTAGTGTGTTCTATTATGACTGTTCCAAAAGAATGTACAGCATATTGTCAGTAAAAGCGGGGTCTTTTGTCATTCCCAGATGATCGTTGAATATAAACATCACATTTGACCACTTTATTGGGGATACGAGCCTTGCTTCCCACTTCCCGCCAACTCTTTCATCCATTAGTGTACTTACTCTAAGTACGGTGCCGTCACCAGGGGCTGACTCTTCTATTACTAACTCTCCGGTTGTGTTTGAAACGCTCATTACCGAAGGGGTTTCTACTGCATCTGCTGCTATGAGATAAAGTCTCAGAGTATCCGGAGGGGCTTTTGGTATATCCAGAGATTTATGAAAAAGCTTAGCCCTTATAAGAGATTTTTGTAAGTGGTCCTTAGCTGTGTCCATTATGAGGTTCTCATCAGTATCATCAGGAAAAATCTTTTGCAGATCAGATATTCTCTCTTTATTTGCAAGGCCCCAGTTGTATTTTTCCCACGTATTGGAATCCATTATATCTACTGCATTTCCATTTTCATCTAATACTCTTTTGTGTCTTGTTCTAGGAAGAAGTTGGTAAACCGAGGGCATTGTGCCAATTATTGTCGATGTGTATGTTGGGAGGAACGGGCCTATTTTTTTTCCATTAATGAGCTGATCCAGGGCATCTAAAGATCCTGCGTTGGGAGTACCGACAATTATTACATTTTCAACATAATATGCACCCTTCCAGGTAACTTTAAGATCGGCTCCATTTTCAGGAAGCTCAGAATCTCCATATCTGAGATAATATCTTGTAACAAGACCCCCCATAGAATGAGCTACAATATCAAACTTTATATCATCTTTATCAACATTATATCTTTTATTATATTCATCCCTGATATATTGTCTTTTTTCTATTATAAAATTATGAAGCAGTTTGGCATTTTCCACATTATCTCTTCTCCAGTCATAGGCAAACTGAAAGCATGTGAAATGTTCATCACCATAGTCTACAAAACCAGATTTACCCAGCTCTTCGTCTACATAGCCGCCAACCCCAAGCGAGCTTAAAATGTTTACATAAGCATTTAGCAAAAATGACAGGCCAAAAATTCTTACCCTTACTCTGTCGAGTGCACCGTTTGGGTAAACATTATCCTTAAGTTCAGCAAATGGCGTTCCTATTTTCATGGGATGCGCAATGAGCTTTGCCCCATCTCTGTCTTTAGGATTTGCATAATCCTTTTCAAATGCACCCCAAACCACTTGACCTGTTTGCTGATCTAATAGCTTCGAGCCAAGAATACCCGGAATAACAATTACCGGATTTCTGTTTAAATCGGATGACATTGCCGATTGTGAGTACAATGTACCCAAATCAGGAGGGTTATATTCCACCCCACAGGATATTGTGAGTATAGCTACAATAAATACTGAAAACCTGATTGTTTTCATATCTTAGTTTTATTGTTAAGTAAATAATGATGCTCTATCTGTATTTGAATGATTATCTTATATTACAGATTCAAAATCAATTATATTATTTAGTTATATAAATTAGAATTTAAAAGTTACTTATAACAACAATTTTTGGTAGAGGCTTAAGGTTTTGGGAAGTTTTCAAAATCCTCAATCTTTATAAATAGCTAGTAACATAGATATTGAAACTAATTAGCGACTGGCACAATTTTTGCTTAATATTTAATGCTATGAATTTGTTATTACAAAGACTGAAACAGAAAAGAATTAAGATATTTAAGACTAGGTTATCACTAGAAGATATACTGTTTATATCTATATTAACTAGTTTAATCTTTGCGGTTGCATTTATTGGATAATAATAATCAAGATTAATATTATATTGATTTGAAACTATCTACATTTTTTATCTACAAGGCTTCCATAAATTTTTTCTCTATATAACCTTTCTTGATCATAGTTACCTGTGAGGTAATAAACATCTGATAGCTTTTCATACAAAGCTCTATCAGTTTTAATTTCCTCTTTTTCACTAAGGCTTTTTGATAAAACTTTTCGGCTGTATTGTAGTCTTTCATATAAAAAGCAGCATCACCTCTTCTTTCAAGCCATATAGACGTGGGCACTGCAAGTAATTCCAGGCGTTCAATCATGCGGTCAGCAAATATTGCAGCCTCCTCATTTTTTTCCTGCCATAAGAGTACATAAAAATACTGTTCCGCTATATGTGCCTGCTGATAATAGCCAAGCCAGTCATAAGGCATATATTTCTTTGCTGCAATGAATAAATCTTTATCTATTTTTCCCGACCAGAAGCGTCTGATTATATTGTTGGAGATCTTGTCACCAAATTTATCCGGAATGGTTTGGGCTGGTTCTTCTAGCCACTTTTCTGCATTTTGAAGATCTGTATTTAACATCCCTAACATTGCCTGAACTACGGATATTCTTTGATCATCTACTCCTTCAAAATACAGGTTTCTAAGTCCGTCATTTACCTCACCCCATCTGTTTAGTCTGGCAAGTGCCAATATCCTGGATAGTTCAACAACCGGAGCATACTGCAGTGTTTGCGCCGACGAATTAAACAGTTCCAGAGCTTTTGACGGCTTGTTCGATGCAAGCAGCGAACATCCCCGGCTCCATTTATACACTGCGTTTAATATATCTAAGTTTTGGAGTGAAATATCTTTTGTTTTATCTAAAGGAATTTGTTCTCCACTTGCTGCCTTGTTAATTAAACCAAGAAGACCCTGTTTTCCAAGCTCATTAATTTTATTATCGTTTAGCCCGTAATCATACGGGTGAATTGCTGGAAGGCAGCCGGGTTTATCTCTTAACTTATTCTGATAATCATCCCACATATCAACAAAATATTTTTTTCTTCCCGGAGCAACAAAACTGGTTTTTAATATCTCTTCATCCAGCCCTATTATTACGTCGTCAATGTAATAGGTTAGATTCGATTTATCTGTGAATGGATCTGTTACAAAAGAGAAAACATTAACTACTGATTTTGGATTGTTTGATGCATTTTTTTGATTTTTAAGCTCTATAAGCGGCGTATAGTGATTTTCTTCGGTGATTTTGAGGTCGTATGTTCCTTTGTCTATATCATATTCAATATCAACCGAGTACCATCTGAAGGCATGGATAGCAAAGAGCTTTTTAGGCATGCTGTCTGATACATGATATAGATAACCCTTTTGAGTTTTAAGCCAAAATCCTATGCCGTCTTTTGTTAAATTAAAAAACTTGGGACCTGCAAGAGCAATATTGAGAAAATCGTTATGATCTGTTGTAAGAAAACTAAAGTGTATATATAACTTTCCGGTTTTCATTGTAGGGAAGAACCCCATAAGTTCAGGAAAGTCCTTGTCTCCTACCCCGTCACTAATTTGAACCGAATTATATCCGCTAAATCGATATGAATCTGTAAGGTCTACACAGCCCTTGCCTGTTTCCCATATTTTAAAAGTGTCAGGCCCTGTTTCTATATTGTCATCATCGAAGCTGTAGCTTACTAGAATATCAGAATATTCGTTTCCGTAAGATATTATGGTAAAAAGAAATAATATTACTAAAGATTTGATTTGTATTCTTCTAACCACGCGTGCCATTTCCTCAAAGATTCGGATTGATTACTTGCAGTACCATTTACCAAAAATCCTTTTGTCTGTCCAGTGTGTATCTTAAGTGCTTTTATGGCAATACTGCGAATCTGTCTGTTTGGACTTGAAAGTCCTTTTATCAAACCTTCATACAAATCAACTTTTTCATTCTCTGTTAAATGTATCTGGTCATAAGCAAGGGCACATGCTGCCTTATCTCTAAAGTGTGCATTAGAGTCATTATGCATATTATATAAAAGCGCATCTACAACATCTTCATCACTGCTCACTCTTCCGAGCGCGTACTGAACAGCCACTCTAAGTTGTTTGTCGTTGGTTCTTACGTCCTGCATGAGCACGCTCTTAGCATTGCCGGATAGAAACCCGAGCTGATAAAATATATTGGCAATAACTCTTTTTTGTTTTGAATCGGAAACTATATACAGGTTTGAAAGTATCGGCATAACCCCTGGCCCTAGAGATTTTAGAGCCGATACGTTATAGGATGAAACATATTTAATGACTTCATCTTTGTCTATTTGCTGGGCCCTGGTGCAAACATTTATTCCAATGAAAAATAATAGAATAAATAAAACTGTATGTACTCTACTCATAACAATATTATAATACGAAAATAAGTAATTTGGGTTTTTTTATTAAATTTTTTCAATTAATGGCTGAGAGTTTTTCTTTTCCCAAACTATATGAGTATTCCAATCTTCGTTTTCTTCAGGATATTTTTCTCTTATATGTGCCCCTCTGGATTCCTGTCTGCAAAGCGCAGATTTAGTAATCAGCAGGCATACTGTGATTATATTTTGTAGCTGGATGGAATAAAAACTACTCAGTTTACATACAAGTTCTCCGTGTGCTTCCAATTGCTTAAGTGCCTCATGAAGCTCTTCTTCTTTTCTAATAATTCCTACTAGTTCATTCATAATTTGAGATACCTTGTTCTTTATATCAAGATAGATGGTCTGCTGTTCTTGACTGGTTTGATACTTATACCTATTTAAATCAATTTCTGGTGACTTAGAAGTTCTGCTATTAAACGAATCTTTTGCGTGGTCGATGGCTCTTTTTGAAAACACGAGGCATTCCAATAGGGAGTTGCTCGCTAGTCTGTTTGCTCCATGCACTCCGTTTGATGCTACTTCACCGCAGGCATATAACCCGTCAATATTGGTCTCTCCCATAAGTCCCGTTTTAATTCCTCCTATAAAATAATGGGCAGCGGGAGCAACCGGTATGTCCTCAGCTGTTATATCAAGATTTTCACTTAGGCAGAATTCATAAATATTTGTAAATTTTTCTTTTATAAGGCCGCTGTCCAGATGTTTTACTGATAGAAAGACAAAAGGTTTTTCTGATTTTCTTATTTCTCTAAATATTGCACTTGCGACTACATCTCTTGGCGCAAGTTCAGCACGCTCGTGCACTGATTCCATAAACCTCTCTCCACTTTCGTTTAAAAGTATTGCTCCCTCACCCCTAAGCGCTTCACTCAATAAAAAGCTTTTTCCAGACTCTGAATAATAAGAAGTCGGATGGAACTGAATAAATTCCATATCCATTACCCGGGCACCTTCGTTATACGCAAGTGCTATTCCTTCACCTGTAGCACCCGGAGGGTTTGTTGATCTTTGATAAAGCGCTGAAGCACCGCCTGTGGCCAAAATAGTAGCGTTGGAACTAAAAATGTAGGTATTATTATCATAGTAATTAACTGCTATCCCACCCTGGCATCTGCCTGACTGCGTTAATATTTTAAGTACCTGAGTGTTTTCAAAAACATTAATTTTTTCACTCTTTTTTATTTCATTAATTAAAAAGCTTACGATTTCTTTTCCTGTGGATGTACCACCAGACTGAAGTACCCTTCTTTTTGAATGCCCTCCTTCCATACCCAGATGAAATCCCTCGTCACCGACATCGAATTTCATACCTAGTTTCATAAGGCTTAAGACTCGCTGTATTCCTTCTCTTACCAAAATATCTACAGCTTCAGTGTTGCAAAGACCCCTGCCTGCTTTTAAAGTGTCTTCTTTGTGATACATATGGGAATCATCGGGGTCAATCGCTGCTGCAATACCCCCTTGCGCCCAATAACTGTTGCTTTGCTCAAGTGTTGATTTGGTAACAAGTGATACAGAGCCGAATTTTGACGCATAATATGCAGAGTATAGTCCTGCAAGCCCACTGCCTATAACTAAGAAATCTGAATGGACATTGGTTGATTGCTGGCTCATATGTTAGGGATAAACACCATTTAAGAGTCGAGAGATAGAAGAGTATCTTTAATCTCTCTTAATTTTTTAGAAGATAAAATTTTCTTATTGTTTGAATCTGTAATATAAAAAACATCTGATACCTGGTCTACTTTAGTAGATATTTTTGCATACTCTATGGAATATCCCAGGTTGCTTAGTTCTCTTGAGACTTCATAAAGAAGTCCTATTCTGTCATTGGAATAATATTCTATTATTGTAAAGTCATCAGAGCTTTCATTGTCTATTTCGACTTTAGTGGGATGGGTTGGGATATTTTTCCTATAATGCGCATAGTTTAGGATTTTCTTTTCGAGCAGCTGTTTTGCCTTTAGCTCTCCACTTAGTACTTTTTCCAAATCGCTTCTTACCTTAGTCCATATTTGTTTATCATCAATAGTTGATTCACCCATCCTGTTTACATAAAATACATCCAGAATTCTTTTCCTGGAAGTTGATGTAATTCTGGCTCCAAGGATATTAAGGCCGTTTGCTGCAAGCACTCCGCATAGCTTATGAAATATTCCTGTTGTATCTTCTCCCCAGAAGATAAAGTCATCAAACTTAACGGGGGGGTGATAGCTTATATGAAAGTCAGTATCCTTGCCTGCCCTTTCTATTAATTTTACGTGTGTGGCAACTCTTTTTGGAGAAAAACCCTTAAAATAAGAATCGGGCATTTCCTTTAAAATTTTAGCAACAGTTTTTTCTTTTATACTATCCTTCAATATATTTGATACTTCCTTAATATATCTCTGCCTTAGTTCATGCGGCTCTTCTTTTCTGTATTCACTTTGCTCTAAAATGGCTGCAGTTTTTAGATATAAGTCCTGAAGCAGCATCCCCTTCCAGTCAGACCATGTATCAGGACCAACCGATCTTATATCTGCAAAAGTGAGAAGGTAAAGAAGGTCCAGAGTCTGTTTGGTCTTAACAGATTTTGCAAACCTTTGGATTAAACTCTCGTCGTTTAAATCTCTTCTCTGAGAAAAGTGCGGCATTATGAGATGGTGTTTTACCATAAATTCCAAAACATCTGCGTCTTCAGACTCAAGAGACATTCTCTTTGCAATTTTAGGAATCATAGCAGCGCCCTTCTGACTATGGTTTTTGCCTTCACCTTTTCCCATATCATGGAATAGACAGCCAAGATACAATATATCTTTTCTCTGTACTTCCCTTGCAAGATTTGTGAGAAGTGGAAATTTGTCCTCAAGTTGTCCATTGATGAGCCGTTCTATTTCTTCAATCATAAAAATTGAATGTATGTCAACAGTGTAAACATGATATGCATCATACTGTGCCATGCACACTATCTTTCCAAACTCTGGTATGAATCTGCCCAAAAATCTTAGCCTGTTCATCTCAAAGAGCTCTTTAGAAACCTGCTTTCCGTCTTTTAAAAGTTTAAGAAAGTACTGATTTACCTCTTCGTTTGTTCTAAATTTATCGGTTATTGTTTTTAAATTTGAGTTGTCTTTTATTAAGTCCGCAAGATAAGGTGTCTTGTTACAACCAAATTTATCGGAGATGACAAATGCTCTTATCATATTTGGAGGTTGGTCCTCAATAATTTTCCTGTGTGTAACTGATAATTTTCCTCCCTGAAGTATAAAACCATCACCTAGTTTGGTAATTTTGGAAAACTTTGAAGATATTTGTGGTTTTACTAAACATCTGTCTATAAGCCTTTTGGATACTTCTCTTGTTTGGTTTGCACGGAGGTAGTAAATCCTCATGAATTTTTCCACAGCTCTTAGATCACTGTCTTTAAATCCCAGATATTTGGCTATGTCTTCACCGTATTCAAACCTGATCCTGTCTTCTGCTTTTCCGGCAAGATAGTGAAGCTCAGCTCTTATAGACAGCAGAAAATCCATGTTTTTATTTAGTGTGTTTAATTCATTATGAAATAATATTCCCTTTAATAAAAGCTCCTTAAATGTTTTTACCTTAAATTTTGCCTGCGCGATCCAGAGTGCAAAATGAATATCCCTAAGTCCCCCAACACTCTCTTTTACATTTGGCTCGAGCATGTATATGGAATTTCCATATTTTTCGATCCTTTGCAGGTTTTCTGAAACTTTATTCTCAATAAAAGTTTTTGAGTTTTTAGGAAGAACCTGCTTAAACAGTTTATTGTTAAGTGATTTAAATAATGATTCATCCCCATAGATCAATCTGGAGTCAAGCATTGAAGTTAGAATGGTCGTATCTTTATCAAAGGACAGTTCAACGCATTCATCGACTGTTCTAGTTGCGTATCCAACATCAAGCTTAAGGTCCCAAAGCTTATAGAGAAGACTCTGAGTAATCTCTTTTGCAGTTTTTATAAATATATCGTCATAAAGAAACAGGATATCTATGTCTGAGTGTGGGCTTAAATCGCTTCTTCCATAACCCCCAAGCGCTATGACGCTTAGGTTTTTTAGATTAGTAAATCCACCATAGCTAAGATAATTAATAATAAGATCGTCCATTGCTTTGGACCTTCTCTTAGCAAGCGATCTGCCAGAAAGTTTATTCAAATTTCCGGCCTTAAGGCGGTGCAGTTTTTTTATGTGCTCAAAATGCTCTACATAATACTTGCTTAGATCAAACCCCGTTTCTGTCTGTTTTGAAGATATTACTTTTGCCATTTGTTGTGAATTATACTTTTAAGCTTATTGCCACTCCATCTCGTAAAGGAATTATAGTTGTCATAAAGTCTTTTCTTTCTAAAATTAGCTCAGTAAAAATTTTTACTCCTGCAGTCGACGGAGTTTTATAATCAGAAAGAACCCTGCCAAACCATAACATATTGTCCGTAATTAACAGACCACCGGGTTTTAGTTTTTCTGCTGCAATCTCAATTACATCCGGATAATATTCCTTATCGATATCATTTAGAATGATATCAAATTGTTCTTCCTGTTTGTCTAGAATAGACAAAGCTTCCCCTTTTTCATATCTTACCCGGTTAAAATACTCACTTTTTTTAAAAAATTTTTCTGCTATCTTATGATTGTCCTCAGAGTGCTCCGTACAAATCACATATCCATCATCATTTAATGCTTTGGAAAACCAATAGGCCGAATATCCAAATCCCGATCCAAGCTCCAATATTTTCTTTGCACCCGATATTTTGGTTAATTGATATAATAATCTTCCGACTTGCGGTCCAATAATCGGAAAATCCATATTCAGGGCAAGCTGCTCCATTTCCCTTAGCAAAGGGTCATCATCGGCCAAAAGATTATTTAAATATTGTTCAATTTCCGGGTTTACAATCTGTGTATCATAAGTATCAATTTTATTCATGATTATTAGTTCTTATTAAAATCTACATAGGTTTCTGGTTTATTCTCGGCTTTGTTTACAATCCTTGCTAATACAAAAAACAGGTCTGATAGACGGTTAAGATAAATTAAAACCAGATTATTTACTTTTTCAGAGTCCATTAAGGCTGTAACATTTCTCTCGGCTCTTCTTGCAACGGTTCTTCCAAGATGAATTAATGATCCTGCTTCGCTACCTCCGGGAAGTATAAATTCCTTTAGTGGTTCTAAGTGTTTTAGATATTTATCTATATTCCGCTCTAAAAAAGCAACCCGCTTTTTGGAAAGCCTAAGTGATTTATCCGATTCTACAGATGCTAAATCTGCACCTATAACAAATAGATCATTTTGGATATTTGTTAGCAGCACATCGATTTTTTTATCTGTATTTTTGGACCTTATTACACCAATTACACTGTTAAGCTCGTCTACATCCCCGTAGGCTGTAACCCTCAATGAGGCTTTGCTTACCCTCTGTCCAAACACAAGGGATGTATATCCGTCATCTCCTGTTTTGGTATAAACTTTAGTTATCCTTTTTTTAGGCATTGTGCAAGTTTAACTGGGGTGTTTATTAACTCAACTTACACTCATTTAATGCCTGACGGATTAATATAATTCATCACAGCAAATCATTATAAAATTGTATTAATATATTTAGTTTTATTAATTAATGTATATATTATATTTTTAAGGGTAGAGAACAAAATGGCAGACAAAGAAATATACTTAGATAACAACGCAACCACCAGGCCTTATCCAGAAGTAGTGACGGCCATGATGGAGGTATTAGGTGAGGGATTTGGTAATCCTTCCAGTACTCATGCAACCGGGCAAAGGGCAAAAGAATTTGTTGAAAGAGCCAGGGAAGAGACAGCAAAACTCCTAGGATGCGATAAAGATAAACTAGTGTTTACAAGCTCGGGAACAGAGTCAAACAATATGGCCTTTTACTCATGTTTTAGGGATTGTAAAGAGAAATGCCGTATCGTTACATCTTGTGTAGAACATTCATCGATAAAGAAGATGTGCAGTTATTTAAAGCTAAATGGTGCAGAGATCATAGAGCTTGATGCCTGCGAGGGTGGATATGTGAATTTAGACGTGCTTGATAAAACACTGGGTGATAAGAAAGTGTCGCTTGTTTCTATCCAATGGGTTAATAATGAAACAGGGGTAATTCAGCCTGTAGAGGAGATTGGTAAGATATGCAGAAAACACGGAATTCTTTATCATACCGATGCAGCACAGGCAGTAGGGAAATTGGAGCTTAATCTTGATAGTATGCCTATTGATTACCTTTCGCTCACGGGTCATAAATTTAATTCTCCCCAGGGTATCGGGGCTATTTACTGTAAAAATAAATTAAATTTAAATCCTATAATGTTTGGCGGCTTTCAGGAGGACCATTTCAGACCGGGTACAGAAAATGTTCCAGGAATAGTGGGCATAGGGAAGGCTTCGGAGATTAGAAGGAAAAAATTGAAGGATAATATAGCATATATGACAGAACTGAGGGACAGTTTTGAAGAACAATTGTCTCAGGAAATACGCTGCGTAAGCTTTAACGGAGATACTGAAAACAGGGTGTGCAATACTTCAAATGTACAGTTTAAAAACATAGACGGCAGAATTCTTAAGGCAAGGCTGGATAGTGTGGGAATTAGATGTTCTCAAAGCTCGGCTTGTACCAATTCCAGCCCCGACCCATCATACGTTCTGCTTGCAATGGGAAAATCTCCCGAAGATGCTTATTCCAGCATAAGATTTAGTTTTGGTACTTCAAATACGATGGAAGAAATAGAACAGACCGTAGCTCATATCAAGAAGTTCTGCCGGAAACTTAAACATTAAACTCTTTATGGTGAAATTATGACAGAAAACGGATTTAACAGAGCAAAAGCCTTAGAAGAAGGCCATCAAATAGATATTTCGGATCATGTAAAAAACGCAGGACTTCTAATTCCTGCTTACGTTACAAAACAGTTATGGAATGAAGTAATTAAACTCGATGCGACCACTAATAATCTTAATACTGAAGAAGATAAGAGAATTAAAGAAGTTATAAGCAGGCTGGTTTATTATATTAGAACTCATAGACAGTCCAGTAAATCTAACACAATATATTTTAATGTGGAATTCAAACGTGAAGGTGAGCAGCAAACCTACGATCTTGTATCTCATCTGGGTGTTATAGACGATGAAAACTCAGACCCATGTTTAACACTTTTTATGTCAGGAGAAGGACAGACTCAGTAACTAATTAGACACATCAATTGATTTTAGCAAATTGTATAAATACCCACCTAAAACACCGGCGGGAATAATACCGGCCATAGAGATATAAATATACCAGTCAGGGTATGTTTGATCTGCACCAAGCATCATTTCCAATATTACACCCGTTATTAAAGAGGCAGCACCAACCCAGCCGCCGTGTCTTATTGGGAGTGAACCAGCTATTCTGGCACACATAAATCCACCACACACTGTACAGCATAGTCCTAATAAAAGATAGATATAAAGATTGCTATCTGATTCCAGAATTTTTTCTACAGCGTCTTCTGGTATGTCAGCCCCATGTAGTTTTACTAACAGAACTGTTGTAATTATCATTCCTAGAATAAGAGTAGAAAAAATATCTGCAAGAACACCAACAATAATGGCCCTAAAGTTTAACCCTGAAAACATGCCCTCGGGTTCAATTGAATTTGGAGTTTGTTCTGTATTCATGGTGGTGAGATTACATTATTATCGTAAAAACCTACAATTAAATATATTTATTATTAAAATTATAATAATCACCGAAAATACGTATTGACATTATCAATACTAAAGTAATATAATATATATTGAAGGAGGTTTATACGATAAAGGCAAACCATTTGAAAAGATGGGACGCAAAGCTACTTGCCTCAAGCATCAACATGATTGCCAGGTAGAAGGATCACCGAAATAAAATTCTTCATATTGAATTTGCAATAAATATATTTTATTAACGGATTCGATAGGGGGATATTATCGGTATTAGTAATGCTACCTTTCTACTTCTGGATATCGGTTCAGAGCAATATTCTTGCAGTGAAAATGATGCGCTTGTAAATATTTTGTCGCCCTGTAGTAGTAACATTCAATTTATCTCGTTTACCGATTCAAACTCTGGTATTAAAGAAGTAATCTCATCTGTTAATAAATACCCGAATAGTCTTATTTTTATTAATCCTACAGTTGATAACTTATCAGAAATTGAGCGGCTGCTAACCAAATTTAATTTTTTAGCAGCAAGAGAAATTCCTATAATTGCGCTTATTAAGGATTTTACTAACCATAATATAAAAAAACTGCTAAGCCTGGGTGTAAGTGATTTTGTTTACCATCCTTTTACAACACAGGAGATTAAAGCCCGAATAGATAGATATATTGATAAAAGTCATGAAGAAATTAAAACAAATCTAAAACAACACCTTAAGCAAAAGCTTGGTCTAAAAAATATCATAGGCCAAAGCCCAAATTTTTTATCTGAAATTGAAAAAATACCTCAAATTGCACAGTATGATGCTACTGTGATGATTACCGGAGAAACCGGCACAGGAAAAGAGATAGTAGCCAGGGCAATTCACCACTTAAGCCCCAGATCAGGCATGCCTTTTATCACTTTTGATTGTGGCGCTGTGCCCCCGGAGCTTGTAGAAAATGAGCTATTTGGTCATTTCAAAGGGGCATATACAAGTGCTACCTCGTCAGAAACAGGGCTTATAAATGCGGCCGAAGGCGGCACACTTTTTCTCGATGAGATCGATGCGCTTAATACCTCGTCTCAAGTTAAACTCTTACGGCTTCTGCAGGAAAAAGAATATAAGCCCCTGGGGTCGGCAAAAATTCAGAAGGCAGATATACGTTTTATAGCAGCGTCGAATAAAAATCTTAAAAAAGCCGTAAAAGAGGGCAGGTTTAGGTCTGACCTATACTATAGATTAAATATTATACCGCTAAAGCTTCCTTCACTAAACAAGAGAACCGGAGACATTTCACTCCTTGCAGAGCATTTTCTTGTTAAATACATAAATAAATTCCAGAAGATTCTCGATGGTTTCTCAGATGCTGCCCTACAGAAGTTACAGTTTTATGACTGGCCCGGAAACGTGAGGGAACTTGAAAATACTATAGAGCGTGCGGTTGTTCTTTGCAGAAGTAAGATGATAGAGCCTGAGGATATAAGCCTGGAAGAAATAGAGGATATAGATATTGACAGGTCATTCAAGGACCTTAAGTCAGACGTGATTGAGCGTTTTGAGACAAGCTATATAAAATCCCTCCTTATTAAGCATGATGGAAACGTCACCAAGGCTGCCACAGCGGCCCAGAAGAACAGAAGAGCATTCTGGCAGCTTATGAAGAAGTATAATATTGATGTTTCTTCGCATTAAACTTTCTTCTTGTCATTCTGAGGCAAAGCCGAAGAATCTAAAATAAGATGCTTCGCTTACGCTCAAGCATGACGGGTTGGGAAGGTATCAGCTTCACTATACTTCGGCAGGCACTTCGACATAGCTCGGGACAGGTGAAGTGTGAGCTTAGGCAGTGACTAACCACAACTGTCATCATGAGGAGTACTTCATTAGTTATTTAATTCGGATTGTACGACGTGATGATCTCGTTTTTAAAAAACCCTCTAACTTTGTCTATCTTGAAACGTTGTTCCTGATCTAACTACGAGATTGCCACAGCTCATTTTTGATAACTGTATGAATGTTTGAGCTTCGCAATGACATTTGTGGTACATCCAGACCCCTATTACATCCAACCAGGACATTTTTGTGACTTTTTTATGACAAAAATGTCCACTAGTTTTACCCCTATAAATCTGATGCTCTAACTAAATTATCTGAAAACCAGAGTCACAAATTTATCCTGCTCAAATTTATATTATTCAATGATCACAGGCAGTTACAACCTGGCACTGTGGTTGCACTTATACATGCAAGAATAAATACCAAAGGAGTCTGCTCGTGAAGCAAGACATAAATAATGAACTGGATTCAGAATTAAGCTCAAACGTGGCATACGAAATACTGGACTATCTTGCTCATAACCCAAATGCAGAGGGTTCCATAGAATCCATAGCTGAGTGGTGGCTTCTTGAGCAGAGAATAAATAAAGAGATGGAAGGGATTATGAAAGCTGTGCAGCAGTTAGTTGAAAATCACTTATTAGTAGAGCGGAGATCGGAGGACATGAAGGTCTATTACAGCGTAAACCGAGAAAAACTAAATCAGATACTTGAACTGCTAAATAAAAAAATGACTGCAAACGGACATTAACTATGACAAACAAAATAAACGTAAAAACGGATAAAAGGAGGTAAAGGGAGAAAAACAAAATTTAGCAATATAGAGATGGAAATAAAGTGGGGTTTCTTAAATCCAATAATCTAAGAGACTTCAGGTTTTAGCAATAAATATGTAAATCCTAATAAAAGGAGGAAAAAAAGATGGTAAGTGATAAAAGTAAGTTTTTATCATTCATAGCAATAATGCTTTTCAGCTGCATTGTTATGTTCGGACTATCCAGCACTTCACATGCTGGAGTGGCAACGGACCTACAGGTCTTCAAGACCGGGGTTCAGCCTGATTGTGATTTTACATCACTTGGCGGTTTGTTTGGAATTACAGACGAGCTGCAGAACTGTACGAAAGACGAAGACGTATTTGCAGGTGAAGAGTTCTTTGTCCTAGTACAGGTGAGAAACTTTGACACTGAAGACGCGGATGACGTCATAGTAATTGATGATTTTCCATTTGGGTGGACACTTCTTGAAGTAAGCGGTACGCAGTTCAGTAGTGATCCGGCAGAACCCGATTTACCAATTACATGTGCACCTACAGATTCTTCTGTGTGTGAAGATACTGGTGGAGACGATCCTGAAGCAAGCTGTATACGCTGTCAGATAGGAGATCTGAATAATGCCGTAATCCCCGGCATTATTCCAGAAATCAATTCGTTCTTACTAAAATTCCAGGTAAACAGTAATCATGTAGTTGGTTTTAGTAATGGCGTTACCGCTGTACTTAACACTGCATACACTGGTTTGGAAGGCGGAGCTATTCTCGACCAGTACACAGATTCGACCATAGTTCAGGACGATGCAGACCTTGAAATTACAAAAGTCTGTAACCACGATCTTCCATTAGATTCGGGAGACACAGTACAGTGTACTGCTATTATTAAGAATAACGGAACTTCCTGGTCAAGGGATGTGATACTGAGAGATACCATCACATTTGCTCCTGGCAGCTCAATAGCCCCATTTAGCATTGGGCCATTCAGTGAGAATCAGGACGTAAATGGTTTTAACAGATTCTGCACATTCGTTCAGAATAATCCTAATACAAGCCCATTCGTATTTGAGTGTGAACTTGGCGTGCTTCCAAATGAAGATCAGGTGACAGTGTCTTATACATTTACTGCAAATCAGGGTACAAACGTAACCGATGTAGTGCAGGCAATATGCCATACCCAAACAACAGAAGGCACACCTGATCCTGACTGCTCAAACAACATGGCAACCGACGAAGTGTTGTTTGAAAACTCTGCCGATCTTTCAATTCAAAAGCTTTCATCTGCTGCAGGAGGTCCTGTTGGTCCAGGAGATTCAATTCTCTATACTCTAACTATTAGCAACAACGGGCCAGGTTCGGCAAATAATGTAAGGGTAGTAGATATATTACCTGACCATGTTGAAATAAACGGTCTTATTCTAGCACCTCTGGGATCAGTTTGTTTTCAGGAGATAATAAATAAGAAAATAGTTTGTGATATAGGCGGGGTTTTGAATCCTTTTGCTCCCGGTGATGGTCCGGCTGTTATTACAATTCCTGTAGAGGTACAGGCTGGTGCAAGCGGGTCACTGCAAAACATAGCAATGGTATCAAGTGATACTGCCGATCCAATCACAAGCAACAACACTTCTGTGACAAATGATGCGGTTCAAGCTGTTGTAGCTGATCTCGAGATTTCAAAAGAGGTATTTCCGGATCCAACTGTAGCAGGTGAAGTACAAACTGCTATAATTACAGTCACCAATAATGGCCCGGATGATGTAACTAGTGTTCAAATTAGAGATATATTTCCTCAAGCTCTAATACCAATCGAACCACTTCCATCTGGTTGTACTCTTGCGGGATCTGGAGATATAGAATGTAATCTAACAGGAATACCTGCGGGTTTTAGCAGAATTATTGAAATCCTGTTTTTGATTCCTAGTGACTATTTAATCAATGATCCAAACAATGATGGTTTTGCATCATGTTCGGATGGTGTATCTATACAGATGATTAATAATATGCCGGATGAAGATGTAGATCCCATAACTTTTAATAATACCGCATTTGCTTCTACATTTTGCGTAGACGAATCAGACCTTAAGATTACAAAGGTTTGTAAACCAGATGAGCCGCTATTTGCAGGTGACACAGGCTTCTGTGATATATTCGTAGACAACCTAGGGCCATCAGACGCAAGAGATGTTCTTATGACTGATGAGATTTTGAGTGAAGGTTTGTTTGATATTACAGACGTAACTGTTATTCAGTCATGCACAGACTGTACGGTAACCTGTGATCCTACAAGCGCAAGCATGGTGATGGAAGAAACAGTTGTCTGTGACCTGGGTGACCTCACGGCTATACAGTCTGATAACAGAACGGCAATAAGGATTTCAGTACAGGCTAATGAAGACGTTGATATTAACAACGTTGCCACTGTAAACAGCCTCACGCCTGATCCATACCTGCCAAACAATATGGCAGAGGGATCGATAAATGTAGACGGTATTGCAGATATGAGAGTCCAGAAGTCGTGTCCTGACACAGTAGTGGCAGGAGGACCCGCTTTCGATTATCTGATAGACATAGGAAACTGGGGCCCTTCACAGGCAGTTAATGTTGTTGTTGAAGATGTGGTGCCGGCAGGGCTTTCGATTAATTCTGTAGTAGGTTCCGGAGGAGCACAGTGTGAGACAGGTGTACCCGGAGTTGCAACACTTCCTACAGTGTGTAACTATGACAGTGTAAACGATAACGACGCATTTACTCAGACTATGACTATCAATGTAAGTGTTCCGCCTGATCTAACTGGAATACTTCATAATGATGTTATGGTTTCTTCTGACACATTCGATGACTTTAATATCAATAACATCGATACATGTGATACAACAATAACACAGAGCGCCGATCTGGTAGTTACAAAAGTTGTAACAACGCCAGCAAGCGGTCCTGTAAGCGCAGGCGACCCACTTGGATGGACAGTTACAATTACAAACAACGGGCCATCATCAGCCACTGGTATATCACTGACAGACATACTTCCACCGGAAGTAACGTTTGATAGTGCAAATATACTTCTTGGAACGGGTGCATGTCAGTTCTTCCCACCACCACCAGATGCGATTGTTGAATGTAACTTCACAGACGTTGTGGATCCGGGAGAGTCTGTAATAGTAGCCATACTGAGCACGGTTAACAATGACGTGCCTAATGGTACTGATATTGAAAACTGTGTAAGTGCTACATCGGATGCATTTGATCCCGATGAGGTAAACAACACGGACATCTGTGCAAACATAGATTCTGCAGTTTCTGCAGACCTGTGGATGGAAAAGGACAGCAACTTTCCAACAGGAAACCCATCGGGCACGGTACAGTACTTCTGTACGGTACATAATGATGAGGGCTGTTCGGAGCTGCCACATGATGCTACGGGCAGTAATGTGTGTGGAACAGGCGGACCTTCAAATGCTGAGAACGTGGTAATAAGAGATTATCTGCCACTGAATCCGAAGAAGGTAATCTTCCAGTTCGCATCACAAGGCTGTTTCTACAATCAATCCGGACACTATGTACAGTGTGAAGCTGATCTGATTCAGCATGGAGACGCTGTGACCTATGAGATTCAGGTTGACTTCAAAGGTAGTGTAAAAGAAGATATTATTAACAGATGTGAGATAATTTCTTCAGACACACCTGATCCGGATGGCTCCAATAACGAGCATCATCTAAGAACTGTTGTCCAGGGCGGAACCGGTGATCCGGGTGGCCCAGGAGGTGGTAGAGGCAGAGGTGGTAACAACGGTAGAACTAAATAGAAGCCTCGATTTTAATAAGATATAAACCTGCGGGGAAGGTTACTTCCCGGTAGTGAATGAAAAGCAATAAGAAGTAAACATAGGGAGCAGTGACTATTTGGTCACTGCTCCTTTTTTTATTAGGGTGTCAGAGAATTATAGGGTGGGCTTTCTTTACTTTAGCAAACGACATCCCACAACTGTCATTGTGAGGAGCGGAGCGACGTGACAATCTCGTATTTAAAATGCGGAAAGAATATTTCTGACAAGGTTAGTCCATATGTACTTTTCCTAGGATGAGAAAACGGGTTTTTTCGAATAGAAAAAATTACGGTCTATCAGGATAGAGAACCTGTGAATGATTAATAACGTTGGATTAGTTAAAGCCAAAATACAAAAATCACCGGCTGCTTCTTAAAACAGGCATGTAATATTTTAAATAAGTTCTTTTCCAAATATCGCCTGATGATTTTCTTTCCTCCCAATTTGTAAATTTATAATCATAGAGTTGTGCTCTTAAAAATTTGGGAGGCTTGTCCGGAAATGGATTTCCCTTTATCAGTCCTAAAACTTCTGGTTTTCCTTCCTGTAGTCTGTACATTAGATTTACAAACCAGTGATTACGTCTGTAATTCCCAAATGCTGCAAACCACATCTGCCAGTCAAGCCGGGGCTGATGAGGGGCTACAAAATGAAGACCTCCTTTTAAATCTCCAGGCTTGTATTTAAATTCATACGCCTTCCAGTTTATGCCGTCATTACTTCCTTCTATTATAATTTCATTCCTTTTAGTGGTCATAACCGTAAAAAGGCCATAGTTATTTACAATGTGGTAGGAAGACGAATAGAGTACAGCTTTATTTACAAATTCAGGCAAGTTTCTTACCCCAAGATACCTTCTTGAGAACTGAATTACTGAGAGACTTACAATTAAGAAGAATATTAGTGAGAGAGATCCTAGTTTGATTTTTGAAAGTGTTGTGCTCGGGGTTATAGACTCATCCTTAAAGGATAGGCCGCTTTTACGATAAAATATTTTAAAAAAGTCATCATCGAATAAAAACAGACAAAGCACGATTGAGAGCAGGTTAAAAAACGTATAGTTTCCAGTGGCCATGATGATTATTTGAAGGCCTATTGTTAAAAAGCCGGCTAAGTATCTTGGTCTTGCTGGTGCAAAGAAGAAAAAAGGAACTATGATTTCTATAAATAGCATTACCGCTACTGAAGTTTTATGTATCCACTCCGGCAGCTGGTGTGCATACCAGGCAATCTGGTTTGGTAGGGGCTGAGTGAAATAATGGAAGTTTAGTGCAGTTAGATTTTTCCATGTCTCATCACCGCTTAGCAGCTTGCCTATTCCTGATGAAAACATGAGTTTGAAAAGGAGAAGTTTTAAAAGAATAATTAATAGTATGTGCGGTGTTTTATTATCTCTTAGCCTTGATAGTAGTTTTACGGGGCTTATTAGTATTGCTAAAAATCCAGCTTCGAGCAAAAGTATATCCCACTGGAAGGTCATAAAAGACTGGCCGATGTTTACTATGGATAGATACGATATAAACAGTATTAGTGATGAAATGATGGGTAAGACTCCTGCGATTAGGGCAACAGAGAAAACGAGGCTTATTATAAGCTGCCAATATAGAAATGTATCTGTCTGGTTAAGCCAGCTTATTGTAGGTACAAGCCAATATGCACGACTACCAAGGTTTGTCTGCAGTGAATCTAAATACCTTGCAAACGGTAAAATTCCGTTTTGTCCTATAAGGCCATCATATTGAAAAAAGAATGAAAGGAATGCTATAAGATAAATAGCCCCTATGCATCTTATAAAGATCCATGTTGCATTAGAATAATTACTATTTTTAAATTGCATTTCTAAATGATCTATTATACTTTATTTATTAAAATAAATTATGTTAATTACATAATAATATAAATACATGGCAACATGGAATGACAAGAAATGAAGTAGTCTCCTGGTTTTTTATTGGAATATTTTTATACCTGATGTACCTTTTTGTTCAGGTTATATTGCCATTTATTATCCCACTCTTTTGGGCTGCAATTCTAGTACTTATTCTTTATCCTGCGCATGAAAAACTCACAAAACTTTTAAGAAACAGGGTTGGGTTGTCGTCCATTATCATGACACTTCTTACGGTTTGGCTTATTGTTATCCCTCTATTTTTACTTGTAAGCAGCCTTGCGCTTGAAATGGTTGATATTTATTCCTCAGCAAAAAGTAAGGGAGAGATTGATAAACTGGCATCATATGTTTCAAAAATTACAGAGTCTGATTCTCTTGAAAAAATACTTCCAACTTCAATCATAAATGGACTTGAAAACAAGTTAGACCTGGGAGAGGTAAACGTAAAAAGTATTTTAGTGAAATCTTCTAAATCTATTAGCAGCTATCTTATTAATCTCTTTAAAGGGTTTGCAAGCAATATAACAAGTATGCTTTTTAGTTTTGGTATTATGATTTTCTCACTATTCTTCTTTTTCAGGGACGGACGGCAGATGTTTGAAAAACTAAAATACCTAATACCCATGAGTGAAGAACAGAAAAACAGAACGTTTAAGGTTTTTCATAACACTATAGATGGAGTTGTTGTTGGAAGCCTTGCTACTGCTGCTGTACAAGGTCTGCTTGTACTAATAATATTTCTAATATTAGGAATTTCTTATCCGGTGCTTGCAGGATCTATCAGTTTTGTTTTATCGATATTACCACTTGTGGGTGCTACATTTGTCTGGCTTCCTGTTACTATATATCTTTTAGCTACAGGAGTTTTTCTAAAGGGAATAGTTCTTCTTGTATTTGGGATAGTTGTGATAAGTATGTCTGACAATATTATAAGGCCTATCATAATAGGAGGAAAAGTGAAACTACCTACATTTTTCCTTTTATTAAGTATTATGGGGGGGCTCGATTACTTCGGATTTTCGGGAATAATCCTGGGGCCGGTGCTTCTTGCAGTATTTATGAGTTTTATAGAGATCTATAAGCAGGAATATAGGGACAAGAAAGTGGTCTGATCCTGATCACTTCTAATTTTAACTATCTTAAAAAGCTTGCAAGCACATTGCCAGCATCTGATCTCTGAAGTTTTTCTAGTGCGGCTTTTTCAATCTGCCTGATCCTTTCCCTTGTAAGGTCAAACCTTTTACCTATTTCATCAAGAGTATATGTGCTTTCCTTGTCTATACCAAAACGCAGTCTTATTATCTCTTCTTCTCTTGGAGTAAGTATAGTAAACGATTCCCTT
>JBFFSH010000037.1:0-25007 GCA_041572575.1 Thermodesulfobacteriota bacterium | reverse complement strand
GGAGCGCGATTTGTAGTTCAGGGTTTTGGGGCTGTGGGAAAACATTCAGCACTATTTCTATCTGACATGGGAGCAGTAATGGTAGCAGCATCTGATTCTAAAGCTACTGTATATGATCCGGATGGACTTGATGTAAATGAATTAATAGAGCATAAGAACTCAGGTAAGAGCCTGTCGGAATATAAAAAGGGTAAGGTGTTAAAGCGTGATGATGTTATAGAAATAGAATGCGAGATATGGATTCCTGCGGCCCGTCCTGATGTAATAACCGAAAAAAACGTAGATCAAATGAAGACCAGGCTTATTGTGGCTGGGGCAAATATTCCTGCAACTACAGAGGCTGAAAAGATTCTATTCAAAAAGGGAATAATTAATGTTCCGGACTTCGTTGCAAATGCAGGCGGAGTAATCTGCGCAGCAATGGAATATCAGGGTGCTACAGAATCTTCAGTATTTGAATCCATAAAAGATAAAATTAGAAGAAATACACAGCAGGTTTTAGAGGACTCAGCAAATAAAAAAATTGCCCCAAGGCAGGCTGCCACCGAGCTTGCTACAGCAAGAGTGAAAAAAGCTATGGAATACCGCAGGTTTTCTGCGTTTTCATCAGCTCCAAAATTTGTTTAGGGAACTAATATATGTATCAGATTAGATTTCATGGAAGAGGGGGACAGGGTATAAAGACGGCAAGCCGCATACTCGGTACCGCCTTTTTTTTAGAAGGTTATGAAGTACAGGACGCTCCAAGATACGGAGCGGAAAGACGCGGGGCGCCGATATTCGCTTACGTTCGGGCATCAAAGGAACAGATTAACGACAGGGGAGTTATACAAAAACCCGACCTTGTTATCGTAGCGGATGACACTTTAGTGCCAGTTCCTGCCGCAGGAGTACTTGATGGAGTCACAAAAAAGACTACTGTACTTATAAATAGCCATGACTCTAAGGAAACATGGACAGGGCGATTAAATATCGAATCGCAGGTACTGATTTTGCCAGTCAGCGAAGAATCCGAAGACCGCGCCGAGCTACCATTTATAGGCGCAATGTGCGCTGGAGCCGGGGCCTGTCTTTTGGGAGTAATTTCACTTAAGTCATTGGAAAAGGCTATACGAACAGAACTGCAAGACTTAGGGAAAGACATAGTAGACAAAAATATTGAATATGCAAAAACTGCTTTCAAATCAATGAATAAAGATAAAGGTACTGTTACAGAGACGGACGAAACTTTAGCAGATACGTATGATTCTCCTGATTGGGTAGATGTACCATTTGAATCGGCTGAGCAGTCAGCACCGGTTATACATGCAGGCCTTACAAGCGTTGAAGTCAGAACAGGGCTTTGGCGTATTCTGCGCCCTGAAATTGACTATGACAGGTGTAATAATTGCTGGTGGATATGCAGCACTTTTTGTCCCGATAGCGCTATAAATGTATCTGATGAAAACATTCCGGAAGTGGATTATGATCATTGTAAAGGCTGCATGATATGCGTTGCTATCTGCCCGTCTCATGCAATCGAAGCAGTACCTGAAAAACAGTCTCAGGATGCAAAGGGAGGCAAACTATAATGAAACGGCAAATGCTTACAGGCAACGGGGCAGCAGCATGGGCAGCACGTCTTGCAAGTGTAGACTATATACCGGCTTTCCCTATTACTCCGCAAACCGAGATAATAGAAACCCTTTCGCGCTGGATTGATAATAAAGAGATGAAAGGCAGACTTGTAACACTGGAATCAGAACATTCCATGCTCACGGCTGCCGGAAGCGCCGCCGCTACAGGAGTAAGGGTATTCAGTGCCACTTCAAGTCAGGGGCTTTTGTATGCTATGGAAATGCTATACACCACAGCCGGCTGGCGCGTGCCGTTTGTACTTATAAATGTTTCAAGAGGGCTTGCAGCTCCTATTACTATGGAACCTGACCACAATGATATACTAGCAGCAAGGGATTGTGGTTTCTTGCAGATTCACTGCTCTACTTGTCAGGAGGTGCTGGACAGCACATTGATCGCTTACAGGCTCTCAGAAGACAAACGAGTGCGTCTTCCTGTGATAGTTAATTTAGATGGATTCTATCTTTCCTTTACTCGCGAGCCTGTACAACTACCAGGTACTAAATCCATTAAAAATTTTCTTCCTCCGTTTGATCCCGAAGAGATCGCTTTTCGCGCAAGCACACCAACAAGCCAGGCAGTGGCTGTGCTTGGTGGCTCGCCCTATTCTTATTTTCGTTATGAAACACATCTTGCTGCACTAAATGCTCTGGATGTGTACGATGAAGTCTCAGATGAATTTGCAGAGCTTTTTGGAAGAAGTCACCAAGCCGTAGAATCATACAAATCCGCAGATGCCGATATTGTATTTGTAATGATGGGCTGTTTTGCAACAAAGGCAAAAGCTGCTGTGGATAAATTGCGTTCAGCAGGAAAGAAGGTTGGGCTTGTCAGGCCAAGACTTTTAAGACCGTTTCCAGAAAAAAAATTAAGTAGTGTACTTGCAAATAAAAAAGGAGTATGCGTAATAGACCAGAATCTGTCTATGGGTAAAGGTGGAGTGCTGCATACAGAAATTGCCTCTGCGCTTTACGGAAAAAATGGCAGTCCTTCTGTGCTTACAAGTTTTATAGGCGGCCTGGGCGGGCGTGATATAACTGAAGAAGAATTTTTTGAAATGGCACAAATCACAAGCATAGCCGCCGATTCCGGGATAACGCCTCCTCCAAGACTTCTTTATAAAGAGGATGAATTAAGACAGATGAGAAAGCTTCAGGCCGTAGCACATGTAGAACGTACTGAACTTGGAGAAATACAATGAGCGAAACAACAACTGAGTATAAACGCTGGAAGGATCTGCCTTCAACACACCTGCTTGGATCAGGCACGCCTATGTGTGCCGGCTGTGGAGGGCTTCAGGCCCTGCACGCTATATATGATGTGCTTGGCGAAAAAACAGTGTTTGTAAATGCGGCCGGATGCATGACACTACTGTCTGTTTATCCGTTTACTCCTTTTAGAGGTTCATGGTTGTATACGTCTATGGCCTCGGCTCCTGCAGGCGCACAGGGAATCAGAGACGCGCTCGATATACTCCTTGAGCAAAAACGAATACCCAAAAAAGAAGACTTAGACGTTGTGGTTCTAACTGGAGACGGCGCAGCCTATGGCATGGGGCTTTCAGCAACATCGGGGGCTATGGAAAGGGACTTGAATTTCATTTATATCTGCTATGACAACGAAGGTTATGGAAATACGGGCCAGCAGTACTCGGGCGCTACACCACACGCGGCAAAGACCGCTACCAGCAAAGGCCCGAGGGGATTTGCTGGCTATAAAAAAGACCTGTTTTCAATCTGGGCTGCTCACAAACCAGCCTATCTTGCCACTATAATTGGCACAGAGCCTCTCGATCTTGCACAGAAAATAGAAAAGCTAAAAGACATAAAAGGGCCTCGCATGTTAATTACTCTTGCGCCCTGTCCAACCGGCTGGGAGTATGATCCAAGGGAGAGTATAGAGATAGGAAGACTCGCCGTGAAAAGCGGGGTCTGGCCTTTAAAGGAATATATGGATGGAAAAGTAGTTCACACAAAAATGCCTCATCCAAGGATTCCTGTTGAAGAGTATCTGGAAAAACAGGGAAGATTTTCTCATCTTTTCAAACCAAAACGAAATAAAAAGCTGCTTTCTGAGCTTCAGGCAAAAGTAGATGAGTATTGGGATAATATAGAATAAACATATAATTTACTCTTTATTTCTAATGACGAATCATAAAAAAAGCTACTATCATCGTGGAGGATTGGAGCCTTTATTAGGTGCTACAATTCCAGATCATTTTTCAGATATAGCGATCAGGTTTGCTGATAATGACGCGGTAGTTTCTCTGCATCAGAATAAACGACTGAGCTATTTACAGTTCTCAAAAGCAATTGACAAACTCGCCAGAGGTATTGTAGGTATTGGATTTGAAAAAAGCGACCGAATAGGTATCTGGTCTACTAACAATACCCAGTGGCTTCTGCTTCAAATGGCCACAGCGCGTATTGGTGCTGTTCTAGTAAACATAAATCCTGCTTACCGCCCGGTAGAGCTCGAATATGCGCTTAAACAATCAGAAGTACAGGGGCTTTTTATTATCCCCGCTTTTAAAAAGAGTGATTATGTGTCTATGATTACAGGACTTATACCGGAACTAAAAAAATCAAGTCATAGCAAATGGCACAGTACTAATTTCCCGGCACTTAAAAAAGTAGTTGTATATGATCCCTTGAGACCAAACAGAACTGCCCGCCCCCATAGGGGTTTTCTAACCTGGCAGGAAGTAATCGCCGCTGGCAGCATAGTTAAGAAAAAAGAGTTGGAGCAATTAACCGAAAACCTGGATCGTGATGACCCTATAAACATACAGTACACATCCGGAACTACAGGATTTCCCAAGGCCGTTGTGCTCACGCATCATAATATTCTAAACAACGCTTACTTTTCGGCAAAAGCCATGCATTTTTCCGAAAAAGACCGCCTTGCAGTACCAGTACCTTTTTATCACTGCTTTGGGATGGTGCTTGCTAATCTGCTCTGCTTTTCGGTTGGAGCAGCTATCATCATCCCTTCCGAACATTTTGATGCTGAAAAGACATTAAAAGCAATAGAAAAAGAAAAATGCACTGCAATACATGGGGTTCCAACTATGTTTATAGCTGAGCTCGAACATCCTGGTTTCAAAGAGTTCGATCTATCTTCTCTAAGAACAGGGATAATGGCAGGAGCTCCATGCCCGCCTGAACTTATGAAAAAGGTTATAAAAGATATGCACTGCAAAGATATTCTCATTGGCTATGGTGAGACGGAGGCTTCGCCGCTCACTCATCTCACAACAAGGGAAGATTCATTTAAGAGGCGTACAGAGACAGTGGGTAAAAATCTTCCTCATCAGGAGGTTAAAGTAACAGATATAGATACAGGTAAAACCGTTGCAATTGGCACGGATGGAGAAATATGCTTTCGCGGTTACCATATTATGAAAGGATATTATGGAAACGATGAAGCTACCAAAAAAACTATTGATGAGAATGGATGGCTTTATTCGGGTGATCTGGGAAAGATGGACAAAGATGGTTATGTTGAGATCACCGGCAGGCTCAAGGAAATTATTATAAGGGGAGGGGAAAATATTTATCCACGAGAAATTGAAGATTATTTATTTACTCATCCAAAGGTAGCCGAGGTGGCCGTGTTTGGAGTTCCTGATGAGTTTTATGGTGAGCAGGTTATGGCCTGGATAGAGCTTCATAAAAATGAATCGGCGGACGAAAATGAAATAAAAGAATATTGCAAAGGCAATATTGCCCATTATAAAATTCCTAAATATATCTGGTTTGTTGAAAAATTTCCTATGACAGTAACAGGAAAATTGCAAAAATTTCGTATGCGGGAAATCGCAATAGAAAAACTAGAAAAACAAAAAACTTTAAGTTAGATATAGCTTTATAAAAGCTATGAATTTCTATTTCAAGCCGGGAAATTTAAGTGGAAAATATATCTCTTAATCTTTCTATATTGGGCATATTGCTTCTGGCAGGTTACGGAGCACACGTAGCAGGTCGCAAGGTGCATATTCCAAGAGTAACGCTTTTACTTCTTATAGGACTTTTAACAGGGCCGTATTTTTTAAACTTTATACCTCAGCAAATATCCGAGTGGTTTCCGCAAATAGCACATATGGCACTTGCTATGGTGGGTTTTCTGTTAGGGGAGAGATTTTATGGTAAAGACTTAAAGACTACCGGGCGAGTCGTCTTACGGCTTTCAATCCTGCAAACCGTTATAACTGTGATAATAGTTTTTGCGTTTTTGATACTTAGTGGTGCGGGTGCACTGATGGCGCTTTTACTTGCAGGAGTCTCTTCCGCCACTGCACCAGCAGCGACGTACGATATTGTAAATGAAAAAAAAGCAAGGGGACCGCTCACTAAAACCCTATTGGGAGTCGTAGCTCTTGATGATGCATGGGGAATAATACTGTTTAGCTTTATACTTGTCTTCGTAGAGTTATCACTTGGAAGCGGAAATGCCGGATTTGTATTAATAAACGGCCTTTGGGAAGTTTTTGGAGCAATGCTACTTGGAGTCATTCTGGGAATACCTATGGCGTGGCTTACAGGGAGAATAAAAAAAGGCGAACCCACTATGCTTGAAGCAGCAGGATTTGTATTTCTCTGCGGCGGTTTAGCACTTTATTTACACGTTTCATATTTGCTTTCATGTATGGTCTTAGGTGCTATAGTTGCAAACAGGGCAAAACATCATACAAAACCATTTAGAGACATAAAGGGAATAAGTGAGCCGTTTCTTGCTCTTTTCTTTTTTCTTGCAGGCTTCAAATTTGAGCTGCCTGCAATAATGGCTGTAAGCTCAATAACATTTTTCTATATATTAAGCAGATTTGCAGGCAAATATTTTGGTGGGCTTTTAGGAGGCAGCGTATCAGGAGCTGATAACGTTATTCAAAAACGAATCGGATTATGTTTGATACCGCAGGCAGGTGTTGCTATGGGAATGGCTCTGCTTATAGCAGAAAAACTTCCCGAACCGGGCGTGCAGATTTTGCAAATTGTTATAGCTAGTACAATTATTTTTGAAATTATAGGCCCGCTGGTTACTGTGTGGCAGCTGAAAAAAGCAGGTGAAATAAAGTAATTTTATGTTCAAATTTGAATCCACAGAAATTAAAAAGTACCCTATAAAAATATGAATGAACTATTTAAATCAGATGCTTTTGAGAATTCAGTAGCACAGTTTGAAAAAGTCTGCGATATTCTGGAACTGGAAGACTGGATTGTAGAGAAATTCAGAACCCCCCAGCGCACTCTTATTGTAGACTGTCCTATAAAAATGGATGATGGAAATGTGAAGGTTTTTAGTGGTTACAGGATCCAGCATAATCAAACTCTGGGTCCTTGTAAGGGTGGTATAAGATTTCATCCCACTGTGGATATGGGTGAAGTCGCTTCACTTGCAATGAATATGACATGGAAGTGCGCTCTTTCGGAACTACCATTTGGTGGAGCCAAGGGAGGTATCACTGTAGATCCTAAACAGCTATCAGTAGATGAACTGCAAAGGCTCTCAAGAAGATATACCGCAGAAATACTTCCTATCATCGGACCAAACAAAGATATACCCGCTCCCGATTTAGGAACTGATGCACAAATCATGTCATGGATAATGGATACATACAGCATGAGTGTTGGTTATACATCTCCATCAGTTGTAACAGGAAAACCGCTTAATATAGGAGGTTCACTTGGTAGAGAAGAAGCCACCGGATTTGGAGTTGCTTATGCTACAGAAGCTGCGATCCATAAAGAGAACAAGGAAATGTCCAATATAGAGGTTGCAATACAGGGTTTTGGAAATGTGGGAAGTTTCGCAGCTTTAAAACTAAAAGAGATGGGTTGTAATATAGTAGCTATAAGTGACAGCAAGGGTGGTATTTATAACCCTTTCGGACTGCCTGTAGAAAATATCATTGAATTAAATAAAGAAGGTATGAAGGTTAGCGAGTATGAAGAAGCAGATAAAGTAACCAACGAAGAATTAATTGGTATAGACTGTGATATTTTCATACCCGCTGCTCTTGGTGGAGTAATCAATGACAATAATGCAACCAAATTAAAATGCAATATAATTGCAGAAGGTGCAAATGGACCTACAACTCCCGGAGCCGATGAAATATTAGAAGACAAGGGCATTAAAGTCCTGCCAGACATACTGGCAAACTCAGGCGGTGTTATAGTTTCATACTTTGAATGGGTTCAGGGAATCCAGGAATATTACTGGTTAAAAGAAATGGTTTTTAAGGAGCTTAAGACAAGGATACAAAACAAGTATAATAAACTCACTCAGTACGCCGATGATAATCGCTTAACCCTTCGTTCTGCTGCTCTTATGATGGGTATACAGAGAGTAGCAGATGCTACAAGGATCAGAGGAATTTACCCTTAAAAAGAAGTTCAGAAATATGTGTGGCAGTTAAATTTTATCTAAAAACCTACCAAGTGCTTTTCGAGCATTTGCTCATATTCATCTTCATAAAAGAATTTATTTTCTCCAAAAGCAGGCTTTAAATGGTCTAACCATTTTGCCCCGGGATCACAGCTAGCAAAGAAAGGACGATCTACCCAATCAGGGTTTCGTCCCTGAATAAAACGCAATATGAAACATTCTTCCCCATTGACCCGTGATACTCCCTGGATCTCTACTTTACCGGGGCCCGCACTCATAGAAGGCCCTCTAGCCGTACGCCCTAGTCCTGACACTTGTTGAATTGCATTTTGGTAAATCTCCCAAGTACGAATTAAAGGAAGCTCAAAATAGCGTCTGGCTCCGGTATCACGTTCAACAAACATATAATATGGAACAACCCCAAGATTTACCTGTTCACGCCACAGCCTTGCCCATACAGCTGGATCATCATTGATGTGATTCAGCACCGGAGATTGGCTGCGTATTACAGCCCCTGTGGATTGTATTTTCTTTATGGCATCGACTGTGGCGTCAGGTTCCAATTCCCTGAAGTGTGTAAAGTGTGCCATTAAAGCCAGATGCTTGCCTGATTTTACAACTCTTTCAAACAACCTAAGCAGATCATCTGAGTCTGAATCTCTAGTAAAACGATAAGGCCAGTAAGTTAGAGCTTTTGTTCCTATTCTTATGTTTTGTATATGGTCGAACTCGCTTCCAAGTATGGGTTCTATGTGCTTGGCTAATTTGGACGTCTTCATTACCATGGGGTCTCCCCCAGTGATAAGAAGGTCCGTGACTTCTTTTTGATCATGCAGATAACTTCTGAGAAGCTTCCCTTCAGTAAGCGCTATACGGAGTTCTGAATCATTAACAAACTGAGGCCAGCGAAAGCAAAACGTGCAAAACGAATGACATACTTGTCCCTGACTTGGGAAAAATACAACTGTTTCACGATACTTGTGCTGAACACCTGAAATTCTAACGCCATCGTGACGAGGGACATTAAGTGTGAGCTGCTCTGCAGGATGAGGGTTTAGTTGCATGTGGATTTCACGAACAACTGATTTTAACTTCTGTTTGTCAGCACCAGACTTGATCAATTCGGCAACTTGCTCAAAGTGTTCCGGTTCAAGCATGTCTCGCTGCGGGAAAGTAAGCTGAAACATAGGGTCATCGGGTACATTGTCCCAATCAATAAGACTGTCTATAATGTGCTGGTTTACCCTGAATGGCAGAACGGTGGCTACAACCTGCATATCAAATAACTGCTCAGAATTAAAGTGCTTTAATTGAGCAATTTTAGTGAGATTATTTTGAGTGTAGACTTTAAAAGGGACAGGCTCTCCTCTGTGAATGTTCTCATGGTTAATTTGCATTATCCAACCACTCCTTTATATAAAGCAAATATAGTAGCATCAATATACAAAATGAAAGCCCTGAAGGAGCCTCTGCATTTATACTTTAGCATCACAATTAAATTTGTATATGTTTTTATATTACAATTCGTATTTAATGTATCTTCAGCAATATAAATACAATATATTAATATCCCTTTATAAGCATTTCACTTTAAGTTTGATTATCTAACCCTTACTACAAATCTCGATTCTTCTTTTTCCATAGTGAAAGTTCTTTTTAAAAAGTGACTAATTACCCACATATTAGTTTTTGTATGTTCTGTTATTTCGGAAGTCGTGAAAATAGATTCAGCTTTAGATAATGCAATGTAAGGAAGTATCTGGTCACAGGCATATTTATCCATACAGGCATTGGATCTAAATTCCTTAATAAAATTTTTTGCCGCCTGCCTGCCCACTCTTTCGGCCCGTTTTCCCGGACTACCAAGACCATCGACTCCAATGATCGAGTTTTCAAATTCGGCGATAATGTTGATTTGACTTCCTGTAGATAAGGTATCGTAATATTCAATTTGTATATTGGCTGATATGTCGAGTTTCGAGCTTAAGAGCTTACTTGCGGCAGTAGCCTGGCGCTCTGATACTTTCGCGTCTCTTAAATTATTCGAGGCTCCGGAAATAATAGTAACTTTATTCAGTGAACCTCTATCAAGAAAATTAAGCGATTTTGGAAAGCCCGGATCGATTTTTACTGAAAGTCTGGAATCTCCCGATGGAAAAAAACCGCGCTTTTTGATTTTTATTGTTGCACTCAGACCCAACTTTTCTAAAAATTTAAAGAAAACATTACGGTTGTAATCTATTGTCGGAGAAAAGTAGGTATCTGTAGCGCCTCCAAGAAAGTCGAGTATTATCGGCGTGGGTGACAAAAAAGAAGGGAGCAGGAGAGTCTGTAATACAAGGGTTATGCTGCCAGCTGTGTTTATCTCAATCTTGAGCCGTTTAGGTTTTATTTCTCCAGGCCTAAATAATATTTCCTGTGAACCAAGTGCTGCTCCTTCTATAAATCCGTTACATAACTTATTTAAACTTTGAATTCCTATTAAGTGCTGTCTCCTCAGGCCCGGGGTTCTTCTGTTTTTCCTTATATTGAAAACCTCGATTGTTTTTCCTGTAACTGCGGCTAGGGCACATGACGTTCTAATGATCTGTCCCCCACCCTCTCCATGAGAACCATCTATAGAAATTAAGCTGCTATCTTCAGACACTTTATAGTTTTTATTTATTTATCACTAAATGATTTCTGTTTCTTTATTCCGGAAAGCAATCTGTCGAGTATATCCGATGAGGTAATGATTTTCTTTCTACTATTCCAATAAAGTACCACCCGCTCATCAAGAACATTCTTTGAGAGTGAACCCGTGTAAACCTCAATCTGATTAATAATCTCACCCAACCGGGTATTGGGATTTTTGACTACTATAGGTTTATGACAAAAAGCATATGGATTTATAGCGTCCGCATCAGACAATACAACCCGCAATAAACTATTTGAGTTTAATACAAGCCTGGGCTCTAACCTGCGATCAGTTATTATTACCCATTTCTTGCCCGATGATAGTATCTGCTTTAAAAAATTGTCATTTACCGATTTGCTTATATTGGGGAACATTGCCCTGCTGTTTTGAAAATCCAGGGTGATAATGCTTTTTGGGTCTATAAATTCACCTTCATCTGTTATTGGAAGATCGTCTATTGCAAGAAAATTGAGTGCCCCAATGCCCTCCAGCTCATCAATTTCGGTTGCAGTTGATTCGATGTGCATCTTTATTATCTCTTCTAAGTCACTTTCCTGAAAGTACTGAATAGCTTCGGGTCCCAAAAACCGGTCAAGAATTAGTGCCGTGGGTTTTGCTACCGGATATAGTAGTATCTGATAAAAACGGAGCATGGGAGACAGTGCATAGGCGATTTTTAAAGCATGTCTTGAGAAATATGCCTGTGGTATGATTTCGCCAAAAAATGTAATCAGTAATGTAGAAAACATAAATGCTGTTACACCTGCTAATATAGATTCTGAGAGCAATGTTAAAAGAACGTTTACGGCTACATTTGCCCACAGAATTGTAGTGAGAAGAAAGTTTGAGTCTTCTCTAAGTTCTAAAACTTTAGCAGCTTTTTTATTTTTTTTTGAAGACTCAATTTTAAGCCTTAGCTTGCTAATACTGAAACAAGCCAGATTAAGACCAGATAATATCCCGGCCTGTGTTATACAGATTAATATTCCGATCCAAATGATTAATGTCATTTTATTGGATTCTTATAAAATATTTATTCTTATAGGCTATCAAGATGTGCATTGTGTTTATTATTTATAAACCGGGTTACAAAATAGCATTATGTAAAATTATTAAAATATTCTAAACATATTATGAATGTAAATATCAGATAATTCACTTACTTAAGAATAATATTTATTATATTTAACATATTGGTGGAATGATTTTTGCACAAAATTAGAATATAATAACTTATGGAGAACAGTAAGATGGAAATACTAACAGTAAGTATAGAAAAGCCCGAAGAAATAAATTTTATTTTGGGCCAGGCACATTTTATTAAAACGGTTGAAGACCTGCATGAGGCTCTAATTAATTCCATGCCTGGAATTAAATTCGGAATTGCCTTCTGTGAGGCTTCCGGGCCATGCCTTATAAGACACAGCGGAACAGAACCAGATATGATAGAGCTTGCAAAAGCAAACGCATTAAGGCTCTCGGCCGGGCACTGTTTTATTATTTTCCTAAAAGACGCCTTTCCCTTAAATGTATTAAACTCAATAAAAAATGTTAATGAAGTCTGTACAATCTATTGCGCCACTGCAAACCCTACTGAAGTGATAGTGGCCGAATCAGATCTTGGAAGGGGAATATTAGGCGTAATAGACGGATACAAATCAAAAGGAATCGAAGATGATAATGATATTGAGCAAAGAAAATTGCTTCTGAGAAAAATCGGATACAAGCTATAAATATTAAATATTCAGCACATTTTAAGTACAATGGTTATGTCTTATATTCTTACACTCTACAAGATCAAGCATATATTTGCCGTTTAATCCTAATAAAATCATTTGTTTCGGTGGCACAACAGTTGCAAAATCATATATTAGAAAAATAAAAGTTCTCTACATTACTATTTCTCAGACAGGAGGCGCTATGATATTAGAAAACAATATTAACAAAGTTTTAGAATATAAAGATGACACATCGTATGTAACCACGCTATATTTAAAGTTGGGTCCGGATGAAAGAAATGATTTTCAGTATAAAAGAACTTTGAAAAATCTAATTAAGGAGTCTAAGAAAAACTATTCATATCTGGAAAGTGACATTAAAAAATATAAATCTATAGAAAATGATTTGGCCATGATAGAAAATCATATTAATAATTCAAAAAACATAGAAGGGTTGAGGGGGATAGCAATATTTTCGTGTTCTTCTAATGATTTCTGGGAAGTGTTTAACCTGCCGCTTGTAAACAAAGACAGACTTTTTTTTAATAACTATCCCCATGTCGGTGAATTAATGATATTAAATGATAAATACGGCAATACCGTATTCTTGGTCATAGATAAACATAAAGCAAGATTTTTCAATTTAACCCTGGATGGTGTACAGGAGCTTTCGGGGTTTCTTTTCCCCGGTGCCTCCAGGACTCATAAATTCAAACCCCAGGACGGTAAATTTAAACAACGGGTTTCATCCTCTTCTGGTGACAGAATGATGTCTCAGGGATATGGAGAATACACTTTTAACCGGACTATAGAGAATGATGTTCAACAACATTTTAAATACGTCTCAGACAGGGTCTTCGAATATTCTAAGGATAATAAAGTTGACTGGTTGATTTTGGGTGGTTCTGATGATGTTGTCCAAGATTTATCAAATCATATCCACTCTTACTTAAAGCCAAAACTTCTTGGCAATATCAAACTGGATATTGATACCATTAAGACAGATAAACTCTTTGATTTATCAATGAACTTGCTAGACGATCTAAGATATAAAAACAACTGCAAGTTATTAGAAGAATTTGAAGAAAAGCTGAGCTCTGGTTTAGCAGTAAATGGAATAGAATCCACCTTAAACTCCCTGTATAACGGACAGACAAGAACACTTCTGATAAACGAAGGTTTTGCACAACCCGGCTTCATTTGCCCTAAGTCCAAACTGCTTATTCTGGATAACAATCAAAGCCCATGCCCGGAAAATCAAGAACCAAACAAGATACAGGATATAGTCGACTATATAATTGAAGAGGCATTCAGCCAAAAATGCGAGGTTGATATCGTCTATGATTCCAAGCTTAAAGAAAAAATTGATGGTATGGGGGCAATTCTGAGATTTAAGTTATAATTAGAGCATTAGTGACAATAGTAAATGCTCGGTACAAATCTTTAGGTAAACCGGTCAAAAATATATGACTAATATACCAAAACAAATAGGGGACAAAATTGTATTAAATTATGAGCATCTACAGAGCCTTTTTGATTCTTTAATAAATAGAAACTTTAAGGTAATTGGACCAACAGTTGCTGATAATGCAATTGTCTATGGTGAACTAACCTCGGCAAATGAGCTTCCTGTGGGATATACCGATGAGCAGGAAGGAGGAACTTACCGTCTAAAAAAAAGAAATGACCGGGCTGCCTTTGGTTATAATGTTGGTCCTCACTCGTGGAAGAAGTATTTGCATCCGCCGGTCAAAAAACTATGGCAGGCCAAGCGAAAGGGAACAGGATTTGAGATTGTTGAAGAGCAAGAAGTTGCCAATAAATATGCGTTTATAGGGGTAAGATCCTGCGAAATTCATGCAATGTCAATACAGGATAGGGTATTTACAGGCGGGCAGTTTATAGACAATGCTTATAAATCAAACAGGGAAAACTCATTTGTTGTAGCAGTTAACTGCGGACAGGCGGCAAGCACTTGTTTTTGTGATTCTATGAACACGGGCCCCAAAGTAGAATTTGGTTTTGACCTAAGCTTAACAGAAATAATTAAACCCCGGGGGCATTACTTTGTAGTAGAAGTCGGCACCCAGGAGGCACTGGAAGTTATAAATGAAATTCCAAATGAATATGCCTCAGAAAAGGATATGGAAGCAGCGGATTCTATAGTAGATAATACACGCGGTCAGATGGGCAGAGAGATAGACACATCGGATATTAAAGAGCTTCTTTACCGTAACTATGAAAATCCGCGGTGGGACGAAGTCGCCGACAGATGTCTTTCCTGTGCCAATTGCACTATGGTATGCCCAACATGTTTTTGCACTACGGTAGAAGATACAACCGACCTGACTGGTGATAATACTGAGAGGGTACAGAAGTGGGATTCATGTTTTACCATGGATTTTTCACATATCCATGGCGGGAGTGTTCGTACGTCGGTAAAGTCGCGTTATCGTCAGTGGATAACACACAAACTCGCAACATGGATCGACCAGTTTGGCACTTCCGGATGCGTTGGCTGTGGCAGGTGCATTACCTGGTGTCCGGTTGGAATAGATATAACAGAAGAGATAGACGCAATAAGAAAAACCGAAAAAGAAGAATAAGGATATACTGGTGGCAAAAAACCTTAAATCAATCGATAGCCTGCTTAAAGAGCACTCATTTTTTGAGGGCCTTGATCCGGAATATTTAAAGCTCATAGCAGGGTGCGGATCGAATATAAAATTCAACTCAGAAGATTATATATTTCGTGAGGGACAGAACGCCGATCACTTTTATATTATCAGGCACGGTAAAATAGCCTTGGAAATTTCGTCTCCCAATCGCGGCCCGATAACAATAGAAACTATTTCTGAGGGAGATGTGCTCGGCTGGTCGTGGTTATATCCTCCATACAGATGGTTTTTGGACGCTCGTGCAATTAGTCTTGTTCGTGCGGTAGCGCTTGATGGAAAATGTTTAAGAGAAAAATGTGAAGATGACCCAAGGCTTGGATATGAACTTATGAAGAGGTTTTCTTATATTATTGCTGAGCGCCTTCAGGGAACAAGACTGAGACTGCTAGACTTGTACGGAGACGGTAATTGACCTTGTTATGCCAGACAAAATTAAAAGTCCATTTATACCGACGCTATATGTCATCGATCGGATCAAAAGGGAAACACATGATACCTTCACATTAAAACTTTTACCCCAAGATATAAAATCCAAAATTAGATTTTCTCCAGGACAGTTTAATATGATGTATATATACGGTATTGGAGAAGTGCCGATTTCTATTACCGGTGATCCGGCTGATCAAGATTCAGTTTTGCATACGATACGCAGTGTAGGAAATGTTACCAGTGCTATTAGCAGATTAAAACGCGGAGATACAGTAGGTATAAGAGGCCCCTATGGGAGCAGCTGGCCAATAGAGAAGGCTAAAGGAAATGATCTTGTAATAGTTGCCGGTGGTATAGGGCTTGCTCCAGTCATGCCGGTCATATATAAAATTATTTCTGGCAGAGAAAATTACCGAAGAGTAACTCTGCTTTATGGTACCAGAAGTTCAGAAGACATTATATATAAAAGGGAACTTCAAAAGTGGCGCAGGCGTTTTGATCTGGAATTGGAGATAACCGTTGATTATGACTCGCAAAACTGGCATGGCAATGTAGGAGTAGTGACGACTCTTATCCCAAGAGCAGCATTTGATCCGGCAAGCACCGTGGCAATGATTTGCGGCCCGGAAATAATGATGAGATATTCGGTTTCAGAACTGCTAAAATGCGGCGTAAGGGCAGACATGATATATTTATCTATGGAACGTAATATGAAGTGTGCTGTGGGATTTTGCGGACGCTGTCAATACGGCCCAAACTTTATCTGTAAGGACGGGCCAGTGTTTAAGTATAGCAACATTGAAAATCTGCTTAACATAAGGGAGCTATAAAATGGCAGACAAACAAAAGCCAAAGCTTGCAGTATGGAAGTTTGCATCATGTGACGGCTGTCAGCTTAGCTTGTTAGACTGTGAAGAAGAACTTCTTAGAGTTGCGGGGGAGATTGAAATTGCAAACTTTCCCGAAGCCTCCCGCAGAATAATAAAAGGCCCCTATGATATATCGCTTGTTGAAGGTTCAATAACAACGCCTAAAGATCTAAAAAGGATTCAGCAAGTAAGAAAATGCTCAAAATATTTAATTACAATTGGCGCATGTGCTACAGCAGGTGGAATTCAGGCACTTAGAAATTTTAAAGATGTAAAAGATTTTATTTCTATTGTTTATGCGATACCATCATATATACAAACTCTGGAAAAATCCACCGCTATTGCAGATCATGTAAGAGTGGATTTTGAGCTTCGTGGTTGTCCGATAAATAAGTATCAGCTAATTGAAGTAATTAGCGCATTTTTGAATAAACGAAAACCAAACACGGCGCCGCACAGTGTCTGCATCGAGTGCAAGATGCTGGGTAATGTTTGCGTCATGGTGGCTAATGGTACTCCTTGCCTGGGCCCGGTAACACAAGCTGGCTGTGGAGCTTTATGCCCCTCTTATCTGAGGGGCTGCTATGGTTGTTTCGGACCCACGGAAACTGCTAACACAAAGGCACTGAGCAAAGAGTGGAAAACACTGGGTGTAAAAAATGAAGATATATTGAGGGCTTTTAGGGGTATTAATGCATATTCAGATGAATTTCTAAAAGAAAGTGAGCTTTATGAAAAAGAAAGAGACTAGCAATAAGTCCAAAACTAAAACGATAAAAGTAGATTACCTTGCAAGGGTAGAGGGTGAAGGTGCTCTATATATAAAAGTCAAAGATGATAAAGTTAAAGATGTAAAATTAAAAATATTTGAGCCGCCGCGGTTCTTTGAAGCACTTCTGCGGGGACGAAGGTTTGATGAAGCCCCCGATATAACAGCCAGGATTTGCGGTATATGTCCGGTTGCGTATCAGATGAGCGCATGTCACGCCATGGAAAATGCCTTTGGTATAAATGTGGATGGACAACTGAGAGCCCTCAGACGTTTAATATACTGCGGGGAGTGGATTGCAAGTCATACGCTTCATGTATATATGCTGCATGCGCCTGATTTTCTGGGTTACGAGAGCGCAATCGAAATGGCAAAAGACTATCCAAAGGAAGTGGCTCGAGGACTTAAGCTAAAAAAGATCGGAAACGACTTAATGTCTCTTATTGGCGGAAGGGAAATTCATCCAATAAATATATGCGTTGGGGGTTTTTATAAACTGCCTACGAAAAGTGAACTAATCGGAATTAAAGATGATCTCAAACGAGCAAGAGATGATGCAATGCAAACAGTACAATTGGTATCTAAATTCACATTCCCTGATTTTTATAGGGATTATGAATATGTTGCCCTCAGTCATCCCAATGAATATCCAATTAACGAGGGCAGAATTGTATCAAATAAGGGAATGGATATTGAGGCCAGCGATTATGATCAATATTTTGAAGAACAACACATCTCATACACAAATGCCCTTCATTCGGTTATTAAAGGAAGGGGAGAATACTTTGTTGGCCCTATGGCCCGTTACAATCTTAATTTTGATAAGCTCTCACCACTTGCCAAAGAGACTGCTAAGGATGCAGGGCTTGAACCCCTATGCAACAATACATTCAAAAGCATAATAATAAGGAGCATCGAGATACTGTATGCATGCGATGAGGCGCTGCGAATCATAGATCAATATGAAATGCCTGAAAAATCTAGACTAGAAATAAAACCGTCGGTGTCCACAGGTTTTGGATGCACCGAAGCTCCAAGGGGTATTCTTTATCACAGGTATAAAATGGACAAAGAAGGCAGTATATTGGATGCAAAGATTGTACCCCCGACTTCACAAAATCAAAAAACAATAGAAAGTGATTTGTGCGATTTTGTAGATAACAACATTAGCCTTAGCGACAAAGAGCTTACATGGCACTGTGAGCAAACAATAAGAAACTACGACCCCTGCATTTCCTGCGCGACACATTTTCTTAAACTCGATATAGATAGAGAATGAAAAACCATGACCGAATACCGAGGCAATAATTCAAACATTCTTTTTATAGGTATAGGAAATAAATACAGGAGTGACGACGGAGCAGGGCTTTTTATAGCAGAACGGATCGAGCAGATTATTCCTGCGGGAAAGTGTGCAATATCAAAACAAGACGGTGAAGCTACAAGACTCATCGAATCATGGAAAGGTTATGACATAGTCATAATAGCGGATGCAATATCTTCAGGAGCTGAGGCTGGGGCAATTAAGCGGTTTGATGTTAAGCAAACGCTTTTAACTGAAGATATATTCAATTACTCAACACATTCATTTAGCATAGCTGATGCAGTTGAGCTTGCGCGGGCTTTGGACAAACTTCCGGAAGTTCTTATAGTCTACGGAATCGAAGGAAAGGATTTTTCTTATGGTGATATTCTTTCTCAAAAGGTTCAAAAAAATATTAATAAGACCGCCGGCATAATAATTAAAGAAATTAATAATTTTGGAGCACAACATGCATGAGCACTCTCTTATAAAAAATCTAATAAAGAAAATAGAATCAATTGCTTACGAAAACGATGCTAAAACAGTAAAAAGTTTTAAGATTAAACTAGGTGCCCTATCCCACACTACACCTGAGCATTTCAAAGAACATTTCTATGAGCTTTCAAATGGCAGCATTGCCGAAAATGCAGAGATTGAGTTCATAATTTCAAAAGACATGAATGATCCCCTTGCCCAGGAAATAGTCCTAGAATCCGTAGAGGTAGAAAACAATTAATCACTTAGAAGCTACTCGGGATCACAAGCTTACAAGAACGGAAATAAAAATATACGGACGCGTGCAGGGTGTGGGCATGAGGCCATATGTATTCAGGATTGCTAAAAAACTTGGGCTTAGAGGCTGGGTAAAAAATACAACAGAAGGAGTCATAATTGAAGCTGAAGGCAGAGTGAAAGACATTTGTGATCTTTTAACGAAATTAAGTAATGATGAACTTCCAAACTGTGTTATACGAAAAATAGAGAAAGCAGAACTAAAATATAGAGGCTATAAAGATTTTGAAATAGCCACCAGCGCCATGACTCCAAACAACAGTACTTTAGTTCAGCCTGATATGGCTACCTGTACTGACTGTACCGCAGAAATTTTTGATCCCAATAACCGCAGATATTTATATCCTTTCACATCATGTTCTGTGTGCGGGCCTCGTTATAGCATTATAGAGTCTATGCCTTACGACAGAGCGAACACAACTATGAAAAACTTCAGCATGTGCAAGGAGTGTAGTATAGAGTATGACGACCCTTCAAGCAGGCGTTTTCACACACAAACAAACTGCTGTGCACAGTGCGGACCTGCTGTTGAGCTTTGGGACTCTAAGGGAAACCCTCTGTTCTTAAAAGATGAAGCTATACATAAAGCTATATTAGAAATACAAAACGGAAGGATTGTGGCTCTAAAAGGATTAGGCGGATTTCATCTGATAACAGATGCTTTTAATCGGGATGCTGTTTTAAAATTAAGAAAGAGAAAAAAAAGAAAGCACAAACCTTTTGCAATGATGTTTCCAACTCTCGGTACTGTTAAGCTTCACTGCAGGGTTTCAAAAAAAGAAGCTACCCTACTCACTTCAAATGAAAGTCCAATTGTACTTCTTAAAAATAAGTCTCATGAATTTCCTTCTGAGATAGCGCCAGACAATCCTTATCTTGGCATCATGCTGCCATACACCCCACTTCACCATATAATAATGGAAGAGCTTGGGACACCGGTTGTCGCCACAAGCGGCAATATTTCTGATGAACCAATATGTATAGATGAAAACGAGGCGCTCGAAAGACTGGGAGAAATTGCCGATCTTTTTCTGGTTCATAACAGACCAATAAAAAGACGAGTCGATGATTCTGTTGCAAGGGTGATTATGAACAAAGTAACTGTAATACGGTCAGCAAGAGGCTACTCTCCACACTCAGTTTATATCAAAAATAAGGTGCCGGATCTATTGGCCGTTGGTGGTCATCTGAAAAACACTTTTTCTGTTGCAAATGGAAATTATATACATATGAGCCAGCACATTGGCGATTTAGAAACTTTAGAGGCATTCAATAATTTTAAAGATGAGATAAAATCATTTGAAAAACTTTTTGATTCTAATCCAAAATCAATTACTTGTGACAAACATCCGGGTTATATGTCTACACAATATGCTGAAACTAGAAATTTGCCTGTAATCCCTGTTCAGCACCACTATGCACATGTATTAGGCTGTATCGCAGAAAACAAAATAGAAAAAACTGCACTGGGAGTATGCTGGGATGGAACAGGTTATGGTGATGACAAAACTATCTGGGGCGGCGAATTCCTAAGTGTCAGTGATAGATCGTATAACAGGGTAGCTCATTTCAGAACCTTTCCTCTTCCAGGCGGAGAAAAAGCTATAAAGGAACCAAGACGCGCTGCGATAGGTATTCTTTATGAAATATTTGGAGAAGAAATTTTTAAGATGAACGATCTTAAACCCACAAAAACTTTTTCTATTCAGCAACTGAGAATATTAAAATCTGCGCTGAGCAAAAAAATAAATACTAATACAACATCGAGTGCAGGAAGAATGTTCGATGCGGTAAGCTCCATTTTGGGTCTTTGTCATTTTAATGATTTCGAAGGGCAGGCTGCCATGAAAATGGAATTTATTGCTGAAGCTCATAAGACAGAGTATAAATACAACTATTCACTAAATCTATGTCCTGATACCGATTTATCATCTATAATAATAGACTGGGAGCAAATGATTATAAGCATAATAGATGATTTAAAAGCAAAGACACATGCAGGAATTATATCGGCAAAGTTTCACAACACGCTTACTGATATTATTGTATCGGTTGCAAATTATTTTAAGTTAAAAAATGTAGTGCTTACAGGAGGATGTTTTCAAAATAAATACCTGCTGGAAAGTGCGATTATTCACTTGAAGAAAGAGGGATTCCGCCCCTACTACAACCAGATGATTCCTTCAAATGACGGGGGATTAGCACTAGGGCAAATAATAGGAGCGTCATATAATATGGAGCAAAAGGAGTAGGATATGTGTCTAGCCATACCTGGAAAAATAATTGGAATTACGGATAACGCCCCATTAACAAGGAGGGGTAAAGTAAGTTTCGGAGGGCTTGTAAAAGAAGTAAACCTGTCATTCGTACCCGAAGCTGATGTGAACAATTACGTTATGGTTCATGTGGGTTTTGCAATAAGCCAGGTTGATGAAAAAGAAGCCGATCAGGTGTTTGAATATCTAAGAGAAATTGATGAGCTCAGTGAATTGAAAGACGGTGAAATATAAAATAGGAAATAGATGAAATTTATAGACGAATACCGCGATCCGGATTCTGCCCGCAGATACAGCAATTTAATAAAAGATATTACAACCAAGCAATGGACTATTATGGAAGTCTGCGGGGGGCAGACACATGCAATAGTAAAATACGGTTTAGACGAGCTTATTCCAGATAAAATTGAACTGCTTCATGGCCCCGGATGTCCAGTATGCGTTACATCTGTTGAGCTTATAGATAAGGCGCTTACCATAGCTTTGCTGGATAATGTCATATTTTGTTCATTTGGCGATATGCTTAGAGTCCCCGGCACTACCGGAGATTTACTGTCGGTAAAAGCAAAGGGTGCAGATATTAGGATAGTATACTCGCCTCTGGACTGTCTTAAGATTGCAAAAGATAATCCGTCTAAAAAAATTGTTTTTTTTGCAGTAGGGTTTGAGACAACCGCCCCAGCAACAGCAATGACGCTGTATCAGGCTTACAATAGGGGTATCGATAATTTCTCGCTCCTCGTATCACATGTTCTTGTGCCCCCGGCTATTGAAGCAATTCTATCTTCCTTGAATAACAAGGTGCAGGGATTTTTAGCAGCCGGTCATGTATGTACCATTATGGGATATAAAGAGTACTTTCCAATTGCAGAAAAATACAAGGTTCCTATCGTTGCCACGGGGTTTGAGCCTCTTGATCTTCTGCAGGGAATTTGCATGTGTATCAAACAACTCGAAGAAGGCAGGCATGAAGTAGAAAATCAATATAAAAGGTCGGTTAAAGAAGACGGCAATTTGAAAGCTATAGAAATCATAGAAGAAGTATTTGAAATAGTACCCAGAAAGTGGAGAGGCATAGGAGAAATAGAACGAAGCGGTCTTGGAATTAAAATTAAATATGAGAAATATGATGCTGAAAAAATTTTCAATTTAGAAACTTATTCAGCAGAAGAGTCAAAAGACTGTATAAGCGGACTTGTTCTTAGGGGCGTTAAAAAACCACTGGAGTGTTCTGCCTTTGGCAAGGAATGTACTCCGGAGCATCCACTTGGAGCCACAATGGTATCATCCGAGGGGGCGTGCGCCGCTTACTATAAATACAGAAAAGCAGAAGTATGAATTAATTTGTACATTACCTAAATCAATAAAATAATCTTATGGGAAAAATTAAAGATTTTTCACTATCCTGCCCTATATCAACCGACCAATACCCCAATATACAAATTGCTCATGGTGGAGGCGGTAAGCTTATGAACAATATTATAGAGAAGATGTTTCTGCCGGCCTTTGACAATAACATCCTAAATGCCCGCCACGACGGCGCTATAGTTAATTTTGAAAATACCAAGATAGCATTTACGACTGATTCATATGTCGTTTCTCCTCTTTTCTTCCCGGGGGGAGATATTGGGAAACTGGCTGTAAACGGAACTGTTAACGATCTTTCCATGTGCGGAGCTAAGCCGCTTTATATAAGCATTGGGCTTATAATAGAAGAGGGGTTTGCAACAGAGACTCTATGGAAAGTTATTAGCTCATTAAAAGAATCGGCAGAAATTGCAGGTGTTCAGATTGTCACCGGAGACACCAAGGTGGTTGAAAAAGGAAAAGGTGACGGGATTTACATTAACACCTCCGGGATAGGGATCGTAGATTCAAACATCAGTATTGCTCCTTCGAATGTTAGCCCCGGAGACGCTATAATATTAAATGGTGATATTGCCAGACACGGCATAGCAATAATGACCCTAAGAGAAGGACTGGAATTCGAAAATGAGATACAGAGTGATTCTGCTCCACTCTGTGAGCCGGTTTCCAGTCTTATAGGTGAAGGCGTAGATGTTCACTGTATGAGAGACTTAACCCGAGGTGGACTAGCAAGCGCTTTAGTAGAAATTTCACAGGCATCAAAAACTCATATACAGATTGAAGAAGCTTCAATTAAATTAAGTAACGAGGTAAGAGGAGTATGTGAAATACTGGGCCTTGATCCCATGCATGTCGCAAATGAAGGCAGGTTTATTGCTTTTGTAAACCCCAAGCACGCTCAAAAGGCTCTAAAAATTATGAATAATTATGGAGAGGGTTCTATAATTGGATTTGTTAAGGACGATGCACAGGCGGTTGTTACAATGAAAAACCTGCTGGGAACAAACCGCATTGTAGATATGATAAGCGGAGAGCAGCTTCCAAGGATTTGTTAAGTAAACTGCCGGTAATACAGATTGATACAAAACCATAAGATATGTTCATATTTATAAATCGCTTAGGGGTAATATTAATCAGATATCTGATCTAATAAATCAGGTATATGTAAAAGCAAATTTTGTGGCACCAGAAATTACAACACCATCTATGTGTTAATATGGGGTTCTATCCACCCACAATCATGGAATAATATTTCGCGCCCGAGAGGATTCGAACCTCTGACCTACGGATTAGAAGTCCGAAAAGAACAAAAGAGCTAAACACCTATAAACATTAGATAATCTAATATCTACAATGAGTTACACTTGTAATTTTCTATGCAACAAGTGTAACCAATTGCATTCAATACCATTATTTTCCAAATGGTTCTTAGAATATTCTCAGAAAGAAATCATGAAGTTTTCTGCACATAATTTCAAAAAATTAGATGATCAATTTAACAATTAGTCCTGATAAATAATGGCTGAATTCCGATGTCTAACAAAGTAGATATATTGCTCTTTTCTATGTGGATTACTAGTATACTAGTTTCTCAGAAGTGTACTGCTCCCCTTTTGTCAAGCTGGTTTTAAGTTGGAATTATAGAGAACGGGGTGACAATATGTACCCCGTTGTCTTCCTGCATACCTCGGATACCTTTGTCCCTGTCTCTGCCTGTCTTAAAGCAAAGGCTATCTGTTCTTCAGTAAATCTTGACTTACTCATGGCAAAATATACCTCCTGTTAAATAGTGTTATTTTGCCAGATTTCTCTTTTTGACTGGTGCAGTTTACGGGGAGAAGGTCAATACCAGTCAGGAGCTCATGTGTACTGTTTTTCCTTCAACTCATAAGAAATCCTTTTTACTGTGCACATTTCTGCGCAAAAGGTGAACAGTTATGCGCAGATATATATGACAGATCATAATCATGATTAATTAAATTGAATAATTACAGATTATTAAAAAAAAAAGTTGTAATTGGTATAAAAATTGTACTATACTTGCATTGAATTACTTATTAAATTAATTTCTGATAATGGCACACCATTTGAAAAAATGGGCCGCAAAATCATTGCCTAAGGGTT
>JBFFSH010000036.1:0-25491 GCA_041572575.1 Thermodesulfobacteriota bacterium | reverse complement strand
TCTCTAGAGTGAAATGGGCTTACAGAAACCATAGAGGACTGGCTAAACACAAGAGAATTAATTACTTCAAATGGTACACCTTTTTAAAGCAAATCTGACTCAAATTAGCACACATTTTTTGCAATTATGCCCGAAATGACACAACTATTATGTCATGCTCGAGTACTTCGGCTTCGCCTCGGAATAACAGGGCAGTTTATAACTTAATTATTTAAATAAATTAAATTAAAAAACATGGCAGAGTAAAATTAGCTTATTAAATCATAGGAGATAAGGAGATATGGTAACAAGATGTTTACTAACAGTGCTTTTGGCTGCGGGACTTTTTATTTTCGCTGACACAGGCACGGCAGAAGCAGGGGCTGCGATATCGGGCGATTCACAGGTGCTTTCGCTATCTGCTATAAGAAACAATGGGCAGACCCCGATACAGGGCGCGGAGTTTCCGCCCGATGAATGGAAGCTGCAGAGACTGAGCGACCATGCGGCTGTGTATACTTGTACAGACAGAAGCGGGTGCAGCTTTGACATTATTTTCAGCCAGTTTCCCGACAACAGCGGCAGGAGCGCACGCAACTTCAGCAGGAATGCCAAGGTGTCCGTTTCACAGCACTCAATAATCATTCCTTTTGAATGCGAGGATCCATAATCTTTAAGGAGGATAATATAACAATGATAAAAAAATTAATACTAATATTGATGTTAAGCGTTATGGGCTATGCAGGTCTTAGCTCGAATGCCAATGCAGGTAGTACGATATTTCCCAAGGTGATATCACTCACATCCATCGGCGGAGCGTTTTTTGATCATAGTGATGGCTGGACCATAGATATCGTTAACTCTAATTCAGTGCAGTATGAATGCGGCGAAGAAACATGTAGTTTTAATGTTTCCAACAGAAACTTTAACAACTCCGCTTTCTATGGCTGCCCTGAGGGTGCAGTGGTGGCAATATCTCAAAACGCAATTCACATTCCAAAAGAGTGTGGAGATGACTAAAGGAGGAAAATATAAAAATGTATAAAAAAATAATATTAAGCTTGTTTATAGGGTTTTTCGCCCTTACTTTTGCTCCTTCTCTGTCATACGGGGGCGGTGGCTTCAGTCCAGACACGCCTGCTGATTCTCAGGCGCTCTCGCTTGTAGATATTGCCGGGGCCACTTTTCCAAACGGACAGTGGGAGCTTGAACGCATAAATTCAGACTCGGCAAAGTATGTATGCATAAGCAACAACAACTGCCAGTTTGATGTTTTTACTCTCGGTTTTACCACAAGCCCGCGCTATTGTGATACAGGCGCAGTGGTCTATGTAGCACAAAACGCGCTTATTATTCCGTTTGAGTGTTCTACCAGTGAAGAATAACAGATTGGAAAATCGAAAATAATTAATTTTAAACCCTGCTCTTGAGATTTAGATTTGGGAGCGGGGGATTTTTATTTCTGACGTGTACCTCAACTAAAAACCACTATGTACTTTTCCTTGATGAATAAACGGGTTTTTTCGATTAGAAAAAATTACGGTCGGTCAGGATAGGAATCTAGTACCTGATAGTTTGCACAAGAGTAGATGAAACCAAAATACAAAAATCACCGACTGAATAAGAATTGCTAAAGATTAATCGTTTATCCTAAACCGCTGTAATCTTCCCACACCCCCGACACACAAAGAAGGGTCGAAGTGTGAGGTTTGTTACGATTTCGACTGTTCTCAATGCGTTTGATAAATACTAACCAAAGAGGCTGTCACACCTTCTTAGCAACAATCTCAACTGGGGCGATTATTCCATTTGCGATATTGTCTATCATATTCTTTACCTTCTCGGCTGTAGTCTTTTGCATAAGGGTATGAAGACCAAGGGGCGGAGTGCTTTCGGCATCTTCCGTTTTTTCTTTTAACTGACGGAAAAATTCCATGGCAAAATCTATACGGTTATTTATCTCAAGCACCTCAAACCCCATTTCACCCAGAGCCTGTGAGTACTCAGAAGGGGTGCCTAGGTGGCTTGTGGAGCTGTCCGTAGCCCACGGTACGGGGTAGGCAAGCTCTCCCGCAGAGTCGCGCATCACATCATACACCCCAAACACGGCCCCAGGCTTTAGCACCCTGTACACCTCTTTAAAAAGTCCTTCCTTATCTTTTATGTTCATTCCCACATGCATCATGTACGCGCCGTCAAACGTCTCGCTCTCAAAGGGCATGGAGAGGGCGCTTCCCTCATGAAGGGTTATGTGGTTATCAAGCCCCACCCACGCGCAGAGCGCATTTCCTGTGTCTATGTATTCTTTTGTAAGGTCTATACCCGAGACAAGATGGTCAAACATATCAGCCACAAACCTCGCCGCTCCGCCAAGACCGCAGCCTACGTCCAGTATGTGCCCTTTTTGCGGAAATTCGAGCTGTTTTAAAAACCTCTCAGTAGCCTGCCTTCCGCCTATATGGAATTCATCCACGGGTGCAAGGTCATGTATTGTCACATTTTTGGGTGACTTACCGAGCTTGGAAAGAGCGTCCTCGATGGCCTCGAGCAGGTTTCCATGGGAATAATGTTCTGATACTTGTTTGCCTTCTGTCATGCTGTGGTCTCCTTAACACTGCTATTATTTTTTTATATAATTATAATTATACATTCAATTAGTGCAGTTAATTGCATTAATTTTTTTGATGTAATGGTCGGATAAAATATGCAAGATTCTTTCCTAAAAACCACGTTTTTACAAAAAAACGTAAATTTTTTGAAATATTTTTGTAAAATCTACAAAATTTCTAAAATTCGAAAACCGATGTAACTCTCTGTAATAATACAAGATATGGTGTAATTAGTAAAATCGTCCACAAAATGTGCTTGACAAATATGCTGGATTTGGTAAATTGATACTCACGCGAAATTGTATCTAAAGCAATCTCGCATAGGTCTTTTAATTCGGTGTCCGGTAAGGTGGAAATTACCACACCGTATTTAAAACCCTCACAAAAAAGCTCCTGGCAGTGGAAAGTCTTTCAGGGGCTTTTTTATGGCTAATTTCCCCAAATAATCTCAAAACCTGAAATCACTTTAACGAAAATATAAACATAATAGAAAAACTTTTTATGGAAGGACTGTGTCCGCGGTTCTAAGCAACAATTTAAATGACGCTCAGAGTACATCCCTTTCCCGAACAGGCGGCAGGATTGCCGATATTGATGAGTCTTCTTGGACTCTTATGGGTGGAGATACATTCAGGGTAGGCGGCAAGGTGGAAAAGGAGCTTCCTAGGCTCGAGTAAAAGGAGATCAGATCCGCGGATTATCTTGCATACTACACAAACCCGCATGCAAGGGGGATAATAAAAGCCCTTGTTCAGCTTACAATAGGCTCTGGGGCGAATTTAATATTAGACCCGTCTCTTGATGAAAAGCAGAAACAGGCTCATACCAAAATATGGGAAAACTTCTGTATGGAGAACAACTGGAGAAAAAAACAGCTTGAGATTGCCCGCCGGACATTCAGGGACGGTGAGAGTATTCTGCGCTTTTTAAATGAATCCACTCTCCGTTTCCATTTTATAGAGCCTGACTGGATAGATTCTGATAATCCAGACATTTCTCACAGCATTGAGATAGAGACAAGCGATATATCGAGGGGCAGAAACTACAGAATACAAAACCCTCATACAGATTCTGAAGAGATCATAGACCCCGCCGAGATACAGCATATAAAGATTAATGTGGATGAAAATGAAAAAAAGAGGCCGCTATAAGCTTGAGCCTGTTCTTTATGACCTAAAAGAACTTCAGGACTTCAGAAAATACCGTGTGATGCTCAACAAGATATGCTCTTCTGTAGTGATAGTGCATAAAAAACGCGGGGGTTCATCCGAGCTTCAGGGAGTTGTCGACAAGAACAAGTCGCACAGGGGATCAAGAACTAATAAAAAAAAACTCCCCACGGCCGGAACTCATATGAGCATCGATGCAGAGAGCGAGATTGAGTTTAAGAGTCCCAACCTGGGCTCATCCGAAGCCGAAATAGACTACCGCATGATTACTCTTGCAAAGAGCATTGAGGAAAAGCAGGTGTTATTAGAAGAAGAGTTTTGCAGGATTTACGGCCGTGTGATCAATCATGCTGTAGCAAGAGGAAAACTCCCACGTGACGCATCTGTAAAATGCTCCTTCGCATTCCCATCATTTAACATCCGCGACATTGAGGCCGAAGCCCGCTCCTAGTCACTCGTAGAACAGACCGGCACGATGTCAGACTCTACATTTAACTCCAAGTTTGGGCTTGATTATGAAAAGGAAGTGGAGCTTTTAGGGGGGGAGAGTGGAGAGGGTTAGTTTTGTTTTCTCTCCAAATCTAGTATAAAAGCCCTGTGCCAAGGTAAAAATCCAGGACGTCCGTGTGCTTCATCTTCACCAGCATCCGTATGAATATTTCTAAAATCGCTATATTTACCCATACCACGATCATTTAATGTTGCCAGAGCAGATATAAATCGGTCTCGCTCAGCGGAACTAAGATTATTGGCATTTTTTCTTATGCGAACCATTAGTTTGGTTTCACCAATTATATTTCCTGTAGTTTGATTAATGGTTAATACAATTGCATCTTTGTCTTCTATGCTAGGTTTGCCGAATTCGCCTGACATATGAAAGAGCATGGGAGATCCATCTACAGGTAATGTAAGTTCTAACTCATTTAGTGGTTCACTTGGCATTTTATTGTAAAAAACTACTTGCCACCATGATTAGCGCTTTTGTTTTTTAACTTGACATTAATAGGATTGTTTTGGCCTTGGGTATTCACTAACTTTATTGCACATTCGACAGGAGCCCATGATATATAATTTGCATCAGTATCATCTATTCTATATAAATGTATTTCTGATTCCATAATAATTGGATTGTATATTAAATGTTATATCATCAATCTGTTTTGTGCTAATAATATTGAATTAATAAAATGATGTAAAGATACTAAAGAGTCACTCTATTAAAAGTGAGAGTTATGTTTTAGTTACTGTGTCTAAGAATATCTATTGTTATATACATTATTGAGTATTATTTAACCTTAGTTTCAGATAAATTTATTTTAAAAATAAATATTATTTAGAAAGGTGTCCAAATAGGTGTCCATTTAGTATTGATTTGCTATGTTTGGCTATATTTTACATATGTTGACTTATTCAATAATTACAGTGGTTTAGGTTTAGTATAGCTTAGTATAGATTTGCCTGCATTGATCCTTGGATGGTTTAGGAATCCTGCGCTCTATCCTGCTGAGCTACGGGGACTTGTTTGTGGGGTAAGAAAAATTGTTTTATGTTAGTTTGATTCTGAGAAGGAATCGATACCTAGTTTGTTTTTAAGAAGAAGATACATTATAAATGAGCGCAGGCCGTCTTCGTTGTCTTTAAGGCCCTCGATATAATCTATATTTTCTTTTACCGATTCATCATCGGGTGCGATTTCCAGGGCTTCACGAAGTGTTTCAAGCGCTTCATCGTACCACCCTTTTTCGGCATATGATAAGGCAAGAGAATTATAGGCCGGAATAAATGCAGGGCTTTTCTCAATTATGAATCTAAACCTGTCTACAGACTCGTCTATCCAGCCAAGGTCAAAAAAGCAGTTGCCAAGGGATAAATGAGAAAACATATCATCAGGATATATCTCAGTGTGCTTTCTGAACTCTGATATAGCCTCAGTGGTCCATCCCATATCAAAATAACAAAGCCCCAGGTGATAATGTATTTCATCTTTAAAGTATTCAGAGTCAGGCTCTATTTCCAAACACTCCTTAAACTCTCTCACGGCATCTTCATAGTGCCCAATGGATCTGTATGTAAGGCCAAGGTTCCATTTGGCAATTGAGTAAATTGGGTCGAGAATTAGAGCATGCTGAAAAATTTTAATAGCCTTATGATGTTTATTGTTTCTTGAGAGTGTTATGCCATACTGTGTCCAGAGGTAGGCATCTTCGGGGCATTGTTCAATAGCTTTGTGAAAATATGTAACCGAAGTATCCAGATCGTTCATTGCATCATATGTAAGTGCAAAGGATAACAGCACATCGGGGTCGTCCGGGGCAATGTCTATTGCCTTATTGAGTTCTTTTATAGCCTCTTCAAATCTGCCTGTTTCATTAAATGAATCTACTTTGCTAAGGATTCTTTCGATTCGTCCCATTCAGTTCTCCCCATAGTTTTCCATCAATATTATATTAGAAGATTAGTTATTTTGAGAATAATTGTCAAATAAATTGAGTAAATATTTAGTGTCTTAGTATAAAATACTCTGAAAAGTGAAATATTTCAATGATTTTAACTACTTAAATGAAAAATATACTTGACAAAAACTTACAAATTAACTACATTGGAACTTACCGATATACACCAAAGGGGAGACAGAATGAAAAGATCTGAGCTCGAAAAAGAGTTGGCTCAAGAGTTTAATTTACAGCCAAATCAATGCGAACACATACTGGACACAATTATTGACTATATGACCGAGGTACTGCAAACAGGCGACAGAATCGAGATCAGGGGTTTTGGTAGTTTCTTTACAAAAGACTACAAGTCCTATAACGGCAGAAACCCCAGAACCGGTGAAACTGTACATGTGTCCCCGAAGAAGCTTCCTCATTTCAGACCCAGCAAGGAGCTTCTAAGCAAATTAAATGATGAATAATCTGTCATTACTTAGTAATAGCCTTTGTAACTTCCGGATCAATAAAATATAGATGCCAGTACTGGAAATACTCAAATACCCAAACCCCAAGCTTAAAAAACTCTCAACTGAAGTAAAAAAAATTGATAAAACCATCTTGAACCTTCTGGACGGGATGGCTGAAACTATGTATGAAGCCCCGGGGGTTGGTCTTGCTGCACCTCAGGTAGGTCACAATATAAGAGTAATTGTGGTAGATGTGGAGCATAATAAGGAGGGTGACAAAAATCTCATAGAGCTTATAAATCCTGAAATCATAGAATCATACGGAAGTATAAAAGGTGAAGAAGCGTGTCTCAGTATCCCGGGGTTTAGGGCTTATGTTAAGAGAAAAGCAGAGGTTGCAGTAAAGGGTTTAAATAGGAGCGGAAAAATAATAGAAATTGAGGCAGCAGATCTTCTTTCACGCGTACTACAACATGAAATTGACCACCTTGATGGAATATTGTTTATAGACAGGCTGAGTAGACTTAAAAGAGAGCTAATTAAGAGTAAAATAAAAAAAGCTTATTCCTAAAAATGAATTTAGGCAGCTTTTTTCACTTTTCCCGAACGGATGCATCTGGTACAAACTTTCATCTTTTTTGTACCACCGCTATCAAGTGCAGCTTTTACGCTTCTTAGGTTTATATTCCAGCGCCTTCTTGTTTTGTTGTTAGCATGACTAACATTGTTGCCAAACATCGGCTTTTTTCCACATATATCACAAACTTGAGCCATTTTTTCTTATCCTTCCTAAAATTAAAAAACTCAATATACCCTTTGCTTTTATCTATTTCAATATGTTTATTATTTTATTAATTAAATTTCCTAGACAAAGACAATGTTTTTAATAGAATACAAATTCTATGATCTCTAAACTAGCAAATTCTATTTCACCCTTTTATGTGATGGAAGTGCTCGAACGCGCACAAAAGCTTGAAAAACAAGGCACCGACATAATTCACTTAGAAATAGGCGAACCAGATCATAATACTGATGATAAAATATGCAAAGAAGCAATCACGGCGATCAATGCAGGAGATACTAAATATACTCACAGTCTTGGGATATCAGATTTAAGAGAGCAGCTTTGCTTGTATTATAAGAAAAAATACGGTGTTAGTATTTCTGCAGAAAATATCATAGTCACCAACGGAAGCTCTCCCGCACTGTTTTTGGCTTTTTGCTCGGTTCTAAACCCGGGAGATGAAATAATCCTTACAGACCCTCATTACGCCTGCTATCCTCAGATTATTAGAATTGCAGGAGGAGTACCAAAATTTGTAAGGATATATGAAAAAGAAGATTTTCAGATTGATATAAAAAGGCTAAAAAAGAAGATTTCAAAAAAAACCAGAGCAATATTAATAAATTCACCATCAAATCCCACCGGAATGCTTGTAAACAGTGATATTATGCAGCAGCTTTCAAAGTTAGGAATTCCCATCATATCCGATGAGATATATCACGGTCTTGTATATGAAGGCAGGGAGCAGTCAATCCTTGAGTTTACAAAAGATGCTATCGTTGTAAGCGGGTTTTCAAAGTTATACTCCATGACCGGATGGAGGCTTGGTTATCTCATTGTTCCTGATGACTACGTAAGGCCCATACAAAAACTGCAGCAAAATCTTTTTATCTCGGCAAACTCATTTGTACAGCGTGCGGGTATTGAAGCTCTAAAGATGAGTGATTCTCAAATAAACAGTATTGTACAGAAGTATAAAAAAAGAAGGGATGCAATGTTAACTGGTCTCAAAAGTCTTGGATTTAAAATACAAAGAGTACCCGATGGGGCATTTTATTTTTTTGTAAATACGAAAAAAATAAGTACCAACTCCTATGATCTGGCATTTGATCTTTTAGAAAATGCCCATGTGGCTTTAACTCCGGGGATCGATTTTGGAAAAGGTGGGCAGGGATATATGAGATTTTCATATGCAAACTCTATAACCAATATAAATGAAGGAATATCCAGGCTTAAAAAATATTTATAGTATTGTACGTTGATGAATATTAAATCTATTGAACAACTCGATATTGAAAACAAGCTTTTATTCATAAGGACAGATTATGACTTTGCCTCTGACACTGATGCTGCTGAAATAGACTTCAAGATAAACTCTTCACTTTATACAATACAGTACGCCATAGAAAACGGAGCAAAGCTTATAATTGCTTCTCACAGGACAGTAAAAGAACATAAATATGACCCGCAATATTCCCTGGGGTTTGTGGGAGATATCCTCAGCGAAAGACTAAACACCAATATCTATTTTCCTGATGACTGTATTGGGGATGCAGTAAAAAAGATAAAGCAGGACATGAACCAGGGTGATGTAATGCTCCTGGAAAATCTTATGTTCTATAAGGATGAGATAAAAAATGAATCTGCTTTTTCGCGAAAGCTTTCTGAAAATTTAGATATATATGTAAGTGAGGCATTTGGGTTGGTTAATAAGTCATATAGTTCAAATTCGTCAATGCTCGAATATGTAAATGAAAAATGCGCAGGGTTTTCATTCTCTGATGAATTAATGCTTCTGGGTGAGATTAAAACATGTAAGCAAAAGCCTTTTGTTGTTTTTTACAATGGAGACGATGTATATGCAAAACTAGAGTTCTTAGAAGATATGAAAGAAAATATTGATGTGCTTATGCTGGGTGGGGTATTTGCAAATACGCTTCTAAAATCAATTGGTTATGAAATATCAGATGGGTATTACGATAAGGAGTCTGTATACAGGATAAATAAGCTTTATAAGTCACTAATTGCAAGGAACAAAAAAGTGGTACTGCCTGAGGATTTTATGATTAATATTAAACACGAAAAATCAGAGGGCTTTTATATAGATGAGCTTTCAAAATTAAAAGAAAATTTCCAGATAACCGGCGTCGGAAATAAAACACAGCAATCATTTATAAAATATATAAATGAGGCAAGTATTATTCTTTGGGATGGTGGTAATTGTTTTACTGATATGTATAGAAAATTTAAAAAAGATAAAGGGGATAAAGATTGTAAGACTGATCCCATAACAGCAGAGTTAATCAATAATAATGAGAAACTAAAAATAATTTGTGACTATAATACTTCCAGATATTTTAATAATGATAATGAAAATTTGCAGATTTCATATAATATTGATTGTGCATATTCTTATTTAAAGGGAGAAAATCTGCCAGGGCTGCAAGCTTTAGAAAATAACTAAAAGCACTGAGTAACAAAAATGGGTAAAAAAACTGTAATTGCAAATTGGAAGATGAACCTACTGCAGGATGAGGCTAGGGAGCTTGTAAATCATATCGTATCAAATGTCTCACAATCAGCCCTCAAAAAAGTAGATGTAATACTGGCTCCTCCATATACTTGTCTGCAGCCTGTTGGTCAAATTCTAGAAGGCTCTGGTATAGAGCTCTGCGCTCAAAATGTATTCTGGGAAGATGCGGGTGCATACACCGGAGAAATTTCTGCTGATATGCTCATGGAACTTGGCTGCAAATGGGTGATTATTGGTCATTCGGAGAGAAGGAATATTCTGGGTGAGACCAACTCCATGATAAATGACAAAATTATTTTCTCACTCAAAAAAGGGCTTAAAGTAATATTCTGTATTGGTGAAAGAATTGAGGAAAAAACAAGAGGCCGGACTCTTAGTGTTATAAAAAAGCAGTTGGAGATAGGGCTAAATGGTGTTGATGCGGGGCATCTGGATGATATTATTTTTGCCTATGAGCCTGTATGGGCAATCGGATCTGGTATTACAGCCGAACCTGAGCAGGCAGACATAGTACACCTTACCATAAAAGAGTTTGTAAGTGACAGATTTGATTGTATATTACCTAAAATTCAAGTACTGTATGGCGGAAGCGTAAAATCAGGTAATATAAATAGTTTAATCTCCCAACCCAACATAGACGGAGTACTGGTTGGGGGAGCAAGTTTGGATAAAGATTCATTTATAGAGATAATAAAATCATCAGCAAGTTAGACAGGAGTATAAAGAAGTGGAAATAGTTGAAACACTAATCACATTTTTACATATTATAGTTTGTTTAATAATTATTGTTGCCGTGCTGCTGCAACCCGGCAAAAGTGGAGACCTTGGCTCTATGTTTGGAGGCGGTACCTCTGAGTCAATCTTCGGATCAAGCGGTGCAGTACCTTTTCTTGCAAAACTTACCCGGGTCTTAGGCGTAGTCTTTTTTGCGACTTCACTTTTTCTTGGATATTTTGCGATTAAAGATAATTCATCATCGGTTTTAAAAGGCGTTGGCGCATCTACCTCAGGATTTGAAGAAACGTTTGGTACGGATTCTGATCTTATTGGTTCGCTTGACGATGTGCAGCAAGAAGTAACAGAAACTGTAGAAACACAACCTGCTGACAAGCCTGTAGAAAATAGTGATGATGGAATGAAACTAAAAGAAATACCTGAACAGAGCAAGACTGAAAAACAAACCGAATAGGTTTATTTTTACTCTCTTGAATTCAAACCCTTGTGCAGTATATTAGTTATTCTACTTATTTCTAGGAGGTTTTTTTAATGGCTTACATAATAGCTGAACCATGTATCGACGTTAAAGATAAGGCCTGTGTAGAGGCATGTCCTGTAGATTGTATCTATGAAGCTGATGATCAGCTTGTGATACACCCTGAAGAGTGTATTGATTGCGGCGCTTGTGTTGATCCCTGTCCTGTGGATGCTATTTACCATGAAGATGAACTCCCTGATAAATGGCAGAAGTTCATAGACTTAAATAAAGATTTCTTTGAAGGCAAATCAGACCTGGAGCCTGCAAGAAAAGATTGATCTTGTTAAAACACGAAAACAAATGATTTAACACAAGGGATATGCTAAAGCATATCCCTTTTTTTTTGCTATTTTGGCTATGGAAACCACTGACATTAAAGAGAAGAAAAAACGGCTTGGTGAAATACTTAAAATTTTCAAAAAAGAATATCCAGACCCAAAGTGTCATCTGGACTTTAAAAATCCATTTGAGCTGCTTATAGGATGTATATTATCGGCCCAGTGTACTGATAAAAGGGTAAACCAGATAACCCCTAACTTGTTTGCTAAATATAAAAATCCAGCCGGTTTTTCTGTGGCTAAACAAAAAGAACTTGAAAAAGATATCCATTCTGCTGGATTTTTCAGAAATAAAGCCAAATCCATAATTGGCTGTGCTAAAGGACTACAGAAGGATTTCGGTGGCAAAGTGCCCAAAACAATGGATGAGCTTACTACCCTTTGCGGGGTTGGAAGAAAAACTGCAAATGTAATTTTGGCAAACGCATATGAAATCCCCGGTATAATAGTGGATACTCATATAAATAGGCTAAGCACGAGACTTGGGCTTACAAGCCACAAGGATCCGACCAAAATAGAGTTTGATCTAATGGAAATAGTACCAAAGAAAAAATGGGCTTATTTTTCAAATGCCCTTGGAGACCACGGAAGGACCGTATGCAGCTCACAAAAACCAAAGTGCGGAATATGCAAATTAAATCATCTGTGCCCGGCTGCCAGGCTTTGAAAATATCATGCAGAGATATAACTCATACAGCAGATATTTATTAGAAACTTTTGGATGCAAGGTAAACAAGATCTCACTTGATCTGGGTTTTACCTGTCCCAATAGAGACGGCTCCAAGGCAATCGGAGGCTGTATATACTGTAATAACGATACTTTTGTTCCACCCTATGCACGGTCGAGATATACGCTTGATCAGCAGATGACAAACGGGATGAAGTATCTGAGGGCACGGTTTAAGGCCAAGAAGTTTATTGTCTACTTTCAGGCCTATACAAACACATACTCCACGGTTAAGGAACTGGAAGATTTATACAGGCAGGCTCTGGGTTATGAAGATGTAATTGGGCTTGCGATTGGAACACGTAGTGACTGTATTGATGAAGAAAAACTGGATATGATTGAGAGGCTTTCAGAGGAAGTGTATGTCTCGCTTGAGTATGGTATTGAATCTATTTATGACAAAACGCTCGATTATATGAACAGAGGACATGACTATGAGTCTGTACTGAAAGCCATAGAGCTTTCAAAGGGAAGGGGGCTTCATTTGGGAGTACATATAATTGTTGGTTTTCCTACAGAGACTGAAGAGCAGATGCTTGCCATGGCAAACGAGGTCTCAGGTCTTGGAATAGACGTACTAAAAGTACACAACCTTCATGTCGTAAAAAACACCCCGCTTGCCAGAATGTATGCTGAAAACCCGTTTCATCTGTTCAGCTACGAAGAGTATTTGTCTTTTATCACAAGGTTTATAGAAAGGGTATCTCCTGACGTTGTTATCGAAAGATTGTTTACCGATACGCCTCATCAATTACTCATAGCTCCTATATGGCCAAAAAACCACTTGGAGGTCCTAAGAGGTATAGATGCAGAGCTGCTAAAGCAAGACACCTATCAGGGGAAATTTTATAGTTCTTAATTAATTGCAAATTGCTATGGATGAATATCTGCACTGGATAGCTCTTAAAAATGTAAAAGGAATCGGAGAGGTTTTATATAAAAGACTCCTTTCTCATTTTTCTTCTCCAAAAGAAGTATTCGAAGCCGGTCCAAAAGAGTTTTTACAGATTGAGGGTATCAGTCCCGATACGGTTAAACTCATTAAGTCGTTTGATGACTGGGAATCTGTAGAAAAAGAGCTTCAAAAAATAAAAAAACTAAATCTGCGGCTAATGGTAATGTCAGACCCTGCCTATCCCGATAATCTTAAGAACATTTATAACCCTCCGCCTTATTTTTATATGAGAGGAAATATAGTGGAGCAGGATCACAGGTCAATAGGAATCGTAGGGAGCAGACTCTCGGATACATATGGTAAAAAAGTGACCGAGCAGATTGCGGGTGAGCTTGCAGTGAATGGCTATACGGTTGTAAGCGGTTTTGCCCGGGGTATAGATACAATAGCTCACAAGGCATGCCTAAAGGCAGGAGGCAGAACTATTGCAGTACTTGGCTCAGGCATTGATGTGGTCTATCCCTCAGAAAACGCTACATTATATAAAGAAATTGAGAGTAACGGAGCTGTGATTTCTGAGTTTGCCATTGGAACGGGGCCTGTTGCAGTAAACTTTCCAAGAAGAAACAGGATTATTAGCGGCCTCTCGGTGGGAGTGCTTGTTGTTCAGGCAGCACAAAAAAGCGGCTCCCTTATTACAGCGGAGTTTGCGCTTGAGCAAAACAGGGAAGTATTCGCAATTCCCGGAAACATAGGAAGCAATCTTAGCAGGGGAACAAACAGGCTTATTAAAAAAGGAGCAAAACTTGTAAACACAGTTGATGATATCCTGGAAGAGATAGAGGGTATTACGGGGGTAAGAAAAGAGCTTCCACGAAGAAATGAAGTGGACATTGAGAGTCTGGAAAATTCGGAAAAAATTATTTATAAGGTTCTTAAGGAAGGCCAGCATCACGTTGATCAAATAATAAAAAACACCGGGCTTGACAGCTCCCGGGTTCTCACTGATCTATTAAATCTGGAGATAAAAGGCATAGTCTCTCAGCTTCCGGGCAAGTATTTTGAGCTTGTTTGATAAATATTTATAGAATAATCAGATAAACGGTTATAATTTTGCTCAAATTGGTTTATAATAAATATAATTTGTAATAAAATGCTGGTTAGTAGTAAAAATACATGATGAAGGTGTTTAAATGAACAAAACCGCAAGCGCTGAGGAAAGTACGGACAGCATTCAGATTCTTCTTGGATGCAGTTCATCAATACTGGGTGAGGGAATAAAAAAACTTATAGAAGAAGACGCTGATTTAAAAGTGGTTCAGAAAATTACAAGCCTTCTGGATGTTTTTGAACACTATAAAAACACTTCGGTAGATGTGTTTGTTATAGAGTATGAACTGCCTGGGTTTGAAGTATCTAAAATAAAAAATTTAATTAATAAAAACAGCAATATTAAAATACTTGTGCTTCTTAATAAAGAATATGAAGACGAAGTACTAGTAAAAACAATTAGAGCTGGTGCAAGCGGTTATGTGCTGACTGGTTCTGATTCAAGTCACTTGAGAAAAGCGGTAAAGGGAGTCTGCCAGAATGAGCTCTGGGTAGAAAGAAGAATCCTCTCAAGAGTGGTAAAAGACGTAATAAATGAAAATAAGGCAGATACTGAAAAAGTAGACAGCACAATTGTAGAGCTTACAGAGGCTGAGTCCAGAATAGTAAAACTGGTTTTACAGGGGCTTAGCAACAGGGCAATTGCCGATCATCTTTATCTGAGCGAAAAAACCGTAAAATTTCACCTCTATAAGACATTTAAGAAATTAAAGGTAAAAAACAGATCAGAGCTTATTCTTTACTGTTTTAAAAATAAGCTTATTTGATACCACTTCTAAAAGCTTTTATATCTTGTCCGGGTTATAGATAATATAAAAAACCCTAACAGTTTTATAGATTTTTCCTCATTGCTACCAAGCGTATACTTGCTCTTGTTTTATACCTGTTTTAAAAATAATATTTTGATTTAAATAATCTTTGTTTACCTTATTTAAACATTATTAATTTGTAATTTTAATAAATATGTGGTTATTATCATTTGAAATTAGTGTCAGAAGATAAATATGCCTAAATCACTTGTAATAGTAGAATCACCGGCAAAGGCCAAGACCATAAAGAACTATCTTGGAAAGGATTTTACCGTAGAAGCTTCCTCCGGTCATCTGATTGATCTTCCAAAGAGTAAGCTTGGAGTCGATATTGAAAATGACTTCCAGCCCCAGTATGAAGTAATTAAGAATAAAAAGAAATATTTAACCAAACTGCAAAAAGCCGCTCAAAAAGCCGACAGCGTGTATCTTGCCTCAGACCCAGACAGAGAGGGTGAAGCAATTGCGTGGCATATTGCCGATCAGCTTGGAATTCAGGATAAATCATATCGTATTCTGATTCACGAAATAACAGAAAAAGCTATCAAGGAATCAATTAACTCCCCTACCACTCTTAGCATGGACAGGTTTGATGCCCAGCAGGCAAGAAGGGTGCTCGACAGGCTTGTAGGATATCAGGTAAGCCCGCTGCTGTGGAAAAAAGTGAGAAGGGGCCTTAGTGCAGGCAGGGTGCAGAGTGTGGCGCTTAGGATAGTGGTTGAAAGAGAAAGAGAGATTGAAAAGTTTGTAACAAAGGAATACTGGAGTATAGAAGGAGACTTTATTGCTGAGCAAAATGGAAAATCTGCATTTTCAGCAAACCTGGTCCGGTTCGATGGCGACAAAATCGAGATAGGAACAGAAGATCAGGCACAATCAATTGCAAACCAGATTAAAAACAACGACTATAAAGTATCATCCATAGAAAAAAAAGAGCGCACAAGAAAGGCTCAGCCCCCATTTATTACAAGCACGCTTCAGCAGGAGGCTTCGAGGAAACTGAGGTATCCGGTTAAAAAGACGATGGCAATAGCACAGAAGCTCTACGAAGGAATTGAGCTTGGTGCAGATGGACCCATGGGGCTGATTACTTATATGAGAACCGACTCTGTGCGTATCTCGGATCAGGCTCTTGCAGAATCAAGAAGCCTGATAAAGGATAAATACGGCGACAAGTTTCTGCCAGAAAAACCAAACCAGTATAAGGTAAAGAAATCTGCTCAGGATGCGCACGAAGCCATAAGGCCCACATCATTTGAATACAGTCCTGAAAAAGTAAAGGCCCATCTTGCAGATGATGAGTTTGAGCTCTACAAGCTTATATGGCAGAGGTTCTTAGCTTCTCAGATGACTCCTATTGTTTACGATCAGACTTCAATAGAGATTTCATCGGACAAGGCAACATTCAGAACAACAGGCTCTGTAATAAAATTTGAAGGGTTTTCCAAGGTATATACCGAGGGAAAAGAGGAAGAGGAAGAACAGAGCGATGATGAAGATAAAAAACTTCCCGATATCAAAAAAGATCAGGACGTAAACCTAAAAGACCTTAAAATGGAGCAGCACTTCACACAGCCCCCTCCAAGGTTTTCTGAAAGCTCGCTAGTAAAAGAACTTGAAGAAAAGGGAATAGGAAGACCATCTACTTATTCCAGTATTATTTCAACAATCCAGGACAGAGAGTATGTTAAGCGCGAGCAGAGAAAGCTAAAACCCACGGTGCTCGGAAAGTCAGTGAATGATATGCTCATAGACGGTTTTCCTGAAATCATGGACATTAAGTTTACTGCCGACATGGAAGACAGGCTCGATAAGGTAGAAGATGGTGACATCAATTGGGTTGAGCTTATGAAGAACTTCTACAAGGGTTTTTCAGAGCGCCTCTCTGTAGCCGATGAAAAGATGAGAAGTCTCAGAAGGGACGGAGTTCCCGCTGGGATTGACTGTAACGAATGCGGAGTGCCTATGATTATTAGATGGGGAAAAAGAGGGGAATTCCTATCATGCTCCAAGTACCCCGAGTGTAAAAATGCAAAACCGTTTCATTATGATGAAGACGGAAACGTAAAGGTAGTAGAAAAAGTCGAGCCTGAAGTAAGTGATATAGAGTGCGATAAATGCGGAAAGCCCATGGTCATAAGACAGAGCCGCTACGGCAAGTTTTATGGATGCAGCGGATACCCTGAGTGTAAAAACATAAAGCGGATGCAAAAAGAAAAAGCATCGGAAAAAAAAGAAGCTCAGGACGACGATGCTGAAGAAAGCAAGTCCAAGAACAAACGCAAGGTTATCACCGTAAGTACTTAAGATTATGTCCATCCGGCAGTTGCGGATATAATTATTCTATAAGATTAGCAGTCTTACCATCTTATCTGGTCTTAAGATAAACATATTAAAATATTCACATGAATAAGATTTCCAAAATCTTAAGTGACATAGAAAGACCTCTACTCTTTGCCGCTAAAAACGATTTTAAAAATATAGGCAAGCTCACTGGTACTGCTCAATACATTGCTCAGATGAGGATTAAGGCTATAAGCCTCAAAGTGGACAATAAAACCGAAAAAGTATTGTCAGAAATTGAAAGCAGTTTCAATCAGTTTGAATCAAAGAGCAAAGGTGAGCAAAAAGAAATAGTCTCTTCTTCTTTGAAGCTTATAAATGACCTAAAAGAAAATATTGTCAGTAAACCAGATCCGGCAGTCACCAAGAAAGAACAACCTGCTAAGGTTCAGTCCAATATCAAGAGCGATTCTCCCGTGCAGTATATAAAGGGTGTAGGTCCAAAAATATCCCAGATGCTTGAGCGAAAGGGGATAAGCTCGGTAAATGATATCCTCTATTACTTCCCAAGAAGATATGAAGACAGAAGAAACCTGAATACCATTTCAGATATTTCTCAGGACGAACCCACTACGGTGATAGGAAAGATAGAACTATCCGGGGTGGTAAAAATAAGGACCAGGAGTATCTATAAAATCGTGATCTCCGATGGAACCGGGTTTGCAAACCTCATATGGTTTCAGTTTCATAAAAGCTATCTGAGTAAACTGTATAAAAAGGGTCTCTATGCCGTAGTGAGCGGGGTGTTTACTTATGATAAATACTCGGGTGCCTTCCAGCTCATTCATCCAAAACCTGAAGACATTGAAGTGGTCGAAACCAAAGAAGAGCTTGAGCAGGACAGTACCAATTTTAACAGGATAGTGCCGGTATATCATCTTACAGAAGGCCTCAAGCAAAAGAGAATAAGAAATATAGTAAGAAACGTCCTGGATCAGGATTTTGATATTTCAGACCCCATTCCATCCAGTGTGAGAGATAAGCATAGTCTGCTGGGCCTTAAAGACGCCATGAGCCGGGTGCACTTCCCACTTGCTGAAGATACTGTTGTGGATCTGGAAAATGGGGAGCATATACAAAAATCCAGGCCGCATTTTACCGTGGCCTATTTTGAACTGTTCATGCTTCAGCTCGGGCTTGCGCTTAAAAGAAAAAAACTGGACGAGGTAGACGGCATTTCATTTAAAAATGATAACAATATGCCAAGAGAACTTCTCGGTAACCTCAAATTTGCACTCACCGGCGCTCAAAAAAGGGTGATTAAGGAAATATATAAAGACCTCGATTCAGAAAAGCAGATGAACAGGCTGCTGCAGGGTGATGTAGGGAGCGGCAAAACAATTGTAGCCCTGTTATCTATACTCAAAGTTATTGAATCAGGCTATCAGGCCGTGTTCATGGCTCCAACAGAAATACTTTCCGAGCAGCACTATAAGAATCTTACTTCTTACCTTAAGGATTTTGATCTTAATATTGTCTTGCTAAAGAGTGCAATAACAAGGGCTGCAAGAACCGAAGTATTGGAATCCATAAAAGATGGGAGCGCAAATATAATAATAGGCACCCATGCCGTGTTTCAAAAGGACGTGGACTATAAGAAGCTAGGACTTGTAGTTATTGACGAGCAGCACAGGTTTGGAGTAGCCCAGAGATCTGATCTAATAAAAAAGGGGCTCACACCGGATGTACTGATAATGACAGCCACGCCGATCCCAAGGACTCTTTCGATGGCATATTTTGGTGACCTCGATATATCGGTAATTGATGAGATGCCAAAGGACAGGAAAAAGATAGCAACAAAGGTGTATTACAATGATGAAAAGAACAGGCAGAGAGCATATGATGTAGTTGCTGCCGAGCTTAAAGCGGGAAGGCAGGCCTATATTGTGGCTCCGATGATCGAGGAGTCTGAAAACACCGATTTTAAGCACCTTAAATATGTAAATGATCTGGCAGACGAGTTGAGTGAGGGGTATCTGAGCGGATTTAAGCTAGAAGCTTTGCACGGGCAGATGAAGAGCGAACAGAAAGATGAAATTATGACTTCATTTCTTGGTAAGCAGATAGATGTGCTTGTGGCAACCTCAGTAATAGAAGTAGGAATAGACGTTCCAAATGCAAGCGTCATAGTCATTGAAAATGCAGAAAGATTCGGCCTTTCACAGCTGCATCAGCTGCGGGGAAGGGTTGGCAGGGGAGAGTTCCAGTCAAAATGTCTCCTTGTCTCAAGCTACAAGAGGTCAGAGCTTGCCGGCAAAAGGCTCTCAGTGCTGGAACAGACAAATGACGGGTTTAAAATTGCAGAAACTGATCTCCTCATCAGAGGACCCGGGGAGTTTATTGGCACAAGGCAGTCGGGAATCCCTGAGCTTAAGTTTGCCAATATCATAAGAGATACAGCAATTCTTAGGCTTGCCAAAATGGACGCATTTGAGTTAATAGATAATTGTGAGTCAGAAGAGCAGCTTAAAAACTATACCAAAATGTTACAGGAAAAATGGGGAGAGAGCCTGGAGTTTGCCTCTGTATCTTAGAGTTAGTGGACTATATTTTCAGGAACAAGGAGCATCTGCCAGATATTGAACAGAATTTCCTCTTTTTCGGTGAGTATAATGTCTCTGTCTGTTACAAGTTTATCACTTAGAGTCTTTGCAAAAATCTCTATATCTTCATTTTTTATCTCAATCGTGTCGTTTACAGCATTTTTTAAATTTACAACAAAGCCGTCGTCTGTCTGAGTAGCGATATATTCGAACTTATTGTCCATATCTAACCTCCTACTTTAGTATTTATGCCTTGTAATACTGTAAACTAATCACTTATAAACTTTTGTAAAGAGACTCTATGAAAAGCAATTTATGAATCAGTTTTGATTAGTATAACATCATATATAAATAAAATAATAGGTAAAATATGAAAAAATTAAATTTATTTATCCTACTTTTGCTAACCTTCTTTATGTTTGCATTTGGACTCACTGATATCGTTAGAAAAATTGATTTATTAAGAAATATCTTCTATCCGGAGGTTTATGAAAGAAAAGGGCTTGGAAATGATACTAAAGGCGGTAAATTTGACCATTTGGCCTATAATTCGGTACTAAAAATGGCCGTAAACGATGATGGATACGTAGATTATATAGCAATATCCAATAACCCCCATAGCCTTGATGAATATATAAAAAAGCTTGCAAATGCTGATGTAAAGAGCCTTTCGAGGTTTGAACACTTTGCCCTTATGGTAAATGCCTATAATGCGTTTACACTAAAACTTATAACCGAATATCCGGGTATTGATTCCATAAAGGATATAAGCTCCTCCAAAAGGTGGGATGACAAGAGGTGGCGGATTGGAGATGCTGTTTATAGCCTGAATGAAATAGAGCATGATGTGCTTAGAAAGCAGTACGGCGAACCGCTTGTTCACTTTGCCCTTGTTTGTGCATCAAAGAGCTGTCCAAAGCTGCGGAATGAACCATATATTGGCAAGGATCTTGCTTTTCAGCTAAACGATCAGGCACTGCATTTCTTCTCTCAACCCATAAATTTCAGGTGGGATGAAGAAAAAAATACAGTGTTCCTTTCTGAACTACTGGACTGGTTCAGGCACGACTTTGCTGTGGATGAAAAAGGGGTGCTGGATTATCCCCTGCATTATATAGATACCAGATCAGAAGCTCAGATTAAGGCAAATAAAGATAGTCTTAAAATTAAATATATCCCCTACGACTGGTCTATTAACGGCAAGTGGAACTGATTTTCTATAACTGTGATTGAATTATCCATAATCATCCCCGCTCTAAACGAGGCCGGGTATATCACAAAAACTCTAAACTCAGTACTGGATAACAGGTGTTATGAAAACAAGCCTGAAATTATTCTGGTAGATAGCGGTTCTTTTGATAAGACTGTTGAATTAGCTAAACCAATAGTAGATAAGGTTATAGAATTGGAAATTAAGGCAAGCGGAAAGTGGGAGGCTTTGAATACCGGAGCCGAGGCAAGCACGGGGGAAGTTCTGCTTTTTCTCGATGCCGATACGATTGTTCCAAAAGACTATGATAAACACATAGAGACTGCTTTGTCTGATAAGAACATAATAGGCGGGGCTTTTGAGTTTAGTCTTGATGGAAAAGAGTTTGGACTTAGGGTAGTGGAGCTTATAAACAGGGTTAGATACCGGATCCGACACAGCTTCTACGGTGATCAGGGTGTTTTCGTTACAAGCGATAAATTTTTTAATTCAGGAATGTTTCCCAAGAGACGACTGTTTGAAACCTCGGAGCTTTGCAAAAGGCTTAGGAAATACGGAAACCTCAAACTTATTAAAAAACACGCCCTGACTTCTCCACGAAGATTCATAGACGGTGGAATATACAAAGTCCTGCTAAACGATACAAAACTCTGGTTTTTAAATAACCTTGGTCTCCTTCCTGATGATAAAAGAGCAGATGTTTATTGGAAGGAGAATGAGAGGCGGGGGAAATAGGTTAGATAGTAAAATACAACTATCAAATTACAACTATTACATATTAATATTCCGTAAATATCCAATTCTCAAACTTCCAAGAACATTAATTAAATTTCTCCATTGCCAAATATTCTCATTAATGGTATAAATACAACCAATTTTATATGATTTATTTCTAAGGGGTGGGCAAAAAGTAGTAAAAACAGAGGTAGGACCGGCGATAAATCTTTGTAAAATACTAATAATTTAATTAATCAACAACTTAAAAAATTATGATAATAGGTATTCCAAACGAGATTCTAGAAGGTGAAAAAAGGGTAGCTCTTGCTCCAAGTCATGTGCCTTCGCTTCAAAAACTGGGTTTTATTGTACACATAGAAGCAGGTGCAGGGCTTTCGGCAGGTTTTACCGACAAGATGTACGAAGACGAGGGTGTGAAGATCATCAGCAATCAGGATGAACTTATCTCGGGATCTGAAATCATTCTTCATGTAAGAGGCCTTGGCACCTCAAACGACCCAAACGCAGGCTACACCCAAAAACTAAAAAATAAGATACTCATAGGACTACTCGATCCTTTTAATAATCCTGAAGTTGTAAAATCACTTGCCTCAAACGGCGTTCAGGCCTTTGCCATGGAGCTTATTCCAAGGATCACAAGGGCACAGAGTATGGACGTACTGTCGTCTCAGGCAAATATAGCAGGATACAAGGCGGCGCTAATAGCAGCAGACTCCCTGCCAAAGATGTTCCCGATGATGATGACCTCGGCGGGTACGGCCACTCCTGCAAGGGTGTTTATAATAGGCGCTGGTGTAGCAGGGCTTCAGGCCATTGCCACATGCAACAGGCTTGGCGCTATAGTAAGCTCATATGACATTCGCCCTGCCGTAAAAGAACAGGTGCAGAGCCTTGGGGCAAAATTTGTAGAGTTTGATCTGGACACAGGCGAGTCTGAGGACAAGGGCGGATACGCCAAGGAAATGGACGATGCATTTTATAAAAAGCAGCAGCAGATGATGAGAGACGTAATAGCCGAGCATGATGTGGTAATCACCACAGCCGCTATTCCGGGAAAAAAGGCCCCGATACTTGTTACAAGTGATATGGTCTCGGCAATGAAGCACGGCTCTGTAATAGTTGACCTTGCTGCAGAATCGGGCGGAAACTGCGAAGTTACCAAACCAGGCGAAACGATTGATGTGGGCGGGGTAACCGTAATAGGTCCCAAGAACGTACCATCCATGGTGCCGTTTCATGCAAGCCAGATGTACTCTAAAAACCTTGCCAATTTCCTGGGATTGATGGTAGACAAAGAAGGAAAATTTGAAATTAATAAAGAAGATGAAGTCATAAGCGGCGCACTTGTTACAGACGGCGGTGCCGTGGTTCATGAAACCGTAAAACAGGCTATAGGGTAAAAAATAATTTACAGAGGATAGCAATATGGACTTTGCAATAGTATTTACAATATTTGTTCTTGCCACTTTTGTGGGTTTTGAGGTTATTACAAAAGTGCCCCCAACCCTGCATACTCCTCTAATGTCAGGCTCAAACGCAATCTCGGGTATTGCAATTATTGGAGCGCTTCTTTCAGCAGGAATGCAGCAGTCAACGATAACCACTATTTTAGGGACTCTGGCAGTGATATTTGCCACCATAAACGTAGTGGGTGGTTTTATGGTTACAAACAGAATGTTAGAAATGTTTAAGAAAAAGGAGTAATACCAAGTGTCACCAACATTAGTCAACTTAGCTTATCTAGTAGCAGCAGCACTATTTATAATGGGCCTGAAAGGCCTTTCGCATCCAAGGACCGCAGTGCGTGGAAACATGCTTGGCGCAATTGGTATGCTCATAGCCATTGTCGTTACACTTATGGATAAAAACATAATCGGTTATCAGTACATTATTGCGGGGCTTGCAGTAGGAGCCGTAATAGGAGCAGTATTTGCAATTAAGGTAGAGATGACAGAGATGCCGGAGCTTGTGGCGCTTTATAACGGTTTTGGCGGAGCGGCTTCGGTGTTTGTAGCGGGAGCGGCGCTCTATGAAGTTATTGCCATCACAAGCATAGACCCTGCCACTCAGGCCACAGTGGCTATAGCGGCTTCGGGTCTTATTGGAGCAGTTACGCTTTTTGGAAGCCTCGTGGCGTTTGGAAAACTAAAGGGCATTCTTGGTGACGCCCCGTTTATATACTCCGGTGAGCAGATTGTAAAAGTAGTGCTGGCAGTAATTGTGCTTGCTCTTTCTTACCTGCTTGTTACTAATCCGGAAAACACAATTGTATTCTGGGGTCTTGTAGTGGTTGCATCGGTACTTGGAGTGCTCCTTGTTATAGCCATAGGCGGAGCGGACATGCCGGTTGTAATAGCACTTTTAAACTCTTATTCCGGTCTTGCCGCATCAGCAACCGGGTTTATTATAAACAACACAATCCTTGTTATCGCAGGAACGCTAGTCGGAGCTTCGGGAATTATTCTTACAAGAATTATGTGTAAGGCCATGAACCGTTCTCTTACAAATGTGCTCTTCGGAGGCTTTGGCGCAGAGGTCACAAGCGGGCCGAGTGCAGACGATGTTTACGAAGGTAAAGTTAAGGCCACATCTGCCGAAGAGGTAGCAATGCTGCTTGAAGGCTGTAAGAGAGTGTGCATTGTGCCAGGTTACGGGCTTGCAGTTGCTCAGGCGCAGCATGCGGTAAGGGACCTTACAAATCTGCTTGAAGACAGAGGGGTTGAAGTACTTTTTGGTATTCATCCCGTGGCAGGAAGGATGCCCGGGCATATGAACGTGCTCCTTGCCGAGGCCGATATTCCCTATGATAACCTAAAAGAGATGGACGAGATGAACCCCATGTTTAATCAGGTTGATCTCTCAATCGTAATCGGTGCAAACGACGTGGTTAACCCCGTTGCAAGAACCGACCCACAGAGTCCAATCGCCGGAATGCCTATTCTGGACGTAGACTACTCAAAGACGGTTGTAATCATAAAAAGAAGTCTAAGCCCGGGTTTTGCAGGTATTCCAAACCCGCTGTTTGCTCTCGATAATTCTCTTATGCTCTTTGGTGATGCAAAGGGAATGGTAGACGGCATGGTCAAGGCTCTTAAAGAAGGGTAGGTCGTATTCTCCCATAATTTCCATATTCAATCAGACAGTATTGGTGCGTTCTATCCACCACAACGGTCATCGTACTTGCAATTCTGTCATTCTTGAGGACGGGGCTTTTTTGAATAAAAGAAGTTCGTAAGACCTTAAATATTTATAAAAATCATAGTAGCTGAAGAATCTAAAAACTAGATGCTTCACATTCGTTCAGCATGACGTTTGTGTGTTTTCCTAACACACTGAGCCCAGTTCCTTCGACTCTGCTCGTTGCAGGAAGAAGTCTGAGTTAAGATAAACTAACCACAACTGTCATTGCTGTAGATGTCACATAATTCGCAGACAAAATACATAAGTAATTAAGTAGAGGGGGTATTTTGTTAAGATGCGAATAAACAGGAGTGATTTAAAACTTAAGAAAAACTATATACAGAAGTACAGGTTTTTAATCAGTCAGTAC
>JBFFSH010000035.1:0-25507 GCA_041572575.1 Thermodesulfobacteriota bacterium | reverse complement strand
TGAAAATTTATGCCACCTCCGTTGCCGTCTGTTTGGTTGTTTACGATTGTGAGATTATTTCCTTCAAAAGAAGTACCGTCGCCTTCCTGATTAATACCCCCCCCGTCACTATCCGATTGATTCCAGAATATTGTTGAACTTACTGCAAGTATTGTTCCCTGCTGATCATTACCGCTGCCTGTGCTCTGAGGACCTCTTTCGTTTGATATACCTCCTCCAGAAGCTGCTGCATAGTTATCTACAATTAGAACTTTAAACAAAGTTAGAAGATGGTCACTTAGACCACCATTTTCTATGATTGGCCCACCGATGTTACTAATAGCACCACCCCTGTTGCCAGAGAAGTTTTCTCTGATAGTTGAGAAGTTTATTCTTGTTTTACCAAAATTTCTTAGGCCGCCTCCCCTTTGAGTAGTCTTATTTCTTTCAATAATCACAGTATTAAGGTTTACAACCGAACCTGTGTGTATAAAAATACCTCCGCCTCCATCCTCATCATCACTACCGTCATCATGTCCGCCTCTAATTGTAAGACTGGCAATTATTACAGGATCTGCCATGGTTCCTACATTTGGAGAAACTTCAAAGATCCTTTCTAAGTTTGTTTCCGTATTTGCACAGAACGGTTCTGTATTTGTGGGGACACTAAATGAATATGGTAGCTGGCAGTCGCCGTCAATGATAGTATCACCAGGCCCAGTACCTTGACCAACAATCTCAACTTCATCTGTTATATCAAGATCACCAAAATTAGCATCATCGTCTGCTGATGCGTTGAATCTTGATAAAGTAATAGTTCCGGCTGGGACTTGAATAACATCCACAACTGCTGGCCCAGACTGACCGGCCGGACATCCGCCTACAGCAGAATTGGTGTTTGCAGCGCGAATCGCTTCTCGTAATGAACAGTTTACATTTCCGTTTATAGCATCATTTGGTTCGTTAACAGTTATAGTTGTTGAAAAAGACGTTTGGTTGAATATGAATAATGAAATGAATAAAAATGAAAGAATATAGAGATATTGTTTTATTCTAATACATCCAGAATTACTGCGCATATTCATTCTCCAAACTCCAAACTTTAAATAAATCGGCAGCCATTCGACCATAGGCTTCAGTATCCATCATACTACTAAGCCCTTAGGTAATGAGCTTTGCGACCTGCGTTTTCACGCAGTGTGCCTTTGTCTACATACATACTAATGCAAATCAAAATTAGTGTCAACCGTTTTTTACAGAAATATTAAAATTTCATTAACATTTGTAAGTAACTACACAACTAATTTGCAGATATTTATTATTAATACTTTATTTTACCTCTAAAATTTGTTTAATATTACATTAATGAGCACAGGAAATAAAATATTAACCCCGAAATGGTGGTGGAACATCCCTGCAGTATTACTAATCGCTGGTTCACTCGCACTTGGAATACGGTCTATGATAAAAGACGACAACAGGTATGGCTGGGGCACATTTTCAAAACAGGTTAATTTTAACGTTGAATACTACTGGATAATAGATAATGATCAAACCATTAAACACTTTTTCGGGGGTGAATTGAGGGGAGAGGCTTTTAAAAAGCTTTATTATAATAATACAAGATATTCAATAGGAGCCGTCAAGGCTTGGGTGCATGACTATCTCGAATTTCTATATAAAAATAAAAGAAAAAACGATGCTAAGGCTATTAAAGCGATAATATACTATGAATTTAACATAAATCGCAAGGAGCCGTTTGATAAACACAATAAAAAGATTCTTGTAATTCAATATCCCTAAGAACAGTTAATTTTTTACAAAATGATTTTAAAACATTGGAATAAATTTTGGTTTGATTCAGATTCATCTCAGAGTCTGTGCCTGCTGAGAGTTTTCTTCGTAACAATTTTTTTGATGAAGCTTCTAGGGATCAGCAACATGCAGTATATAGAGAAGCTTTATCTAGATTTTCCCCTCCATTATTTCAAGAGCATACAACACTACTACCTTGACCAGGATGCCTTCAGAATGCCTATCCGCGGACTTGAGTGGCTGCCTGCCCCATCGTTTGAAACTTACAACAGAATAGAAGATGTACTTCTTATAACGACTATCTTTTTTGTGATCGGTTTGTATACAAGAATAAACGGTACGATAACTGCAACAATATATCTATATTTTTTCCTCCTCAGTCAATTTACCTACCGGCATCATGTTATGAATCTTGTAATTGTACTGCTCATACTGGGTTTTAGCAGATGTTACGATCATTACAGCCTGGATAGATTTATAAAGAGAAAGAGAGAAAAAACAAATTTTGTTGAACCTAAAGAACGTTGCGTCCTGCCGCTGCGTCTGGTACAGGTTTTTTTAAGCATTATATATTTTTTCAGCTTCATACAAAAACTACACCCTCATTGGATTACAGGGGATATAACCCTGCTGTTTTATCAGCAGGGCAGTGTAAGCGGATATTTTTCTGATTTTCTTGACTTCATATTTCACAAATACAATCTTATCGAATTCAGCCATAGTTTCTGGAAATTCTTGGGTACATTTACTGTATTTGCGGAAGGTTTCCTGTCTTTTGGTCTATGGATACTGAGATTCAGACGATTTGCCATTTTTATAGGAATGATTCTACATCTAGGAATTGGTTTTACGGTTAGCATTGAAACATTTTCATTGCAGATGATAGTGTTGTATATTGCTTTTATCAATCCAAAATCTCACCAGAACACAGTATATTATGATTCAAGTAATAAACGGCATAGGATCTTTGTAAGAATCGGTAAAATGTTGGACTGGCTTAGAAGATATAACTGGGTTGACAACAGACCTTATAAATCGCCAGTAATAAACAAAAAAGATATATCACCATCAAATATAAAGAGTATATCTTTGCAAACTTCAGACAACGAAAAAAGAAACGGTCTTAGTGCTGTATTATATATATTCACTCTGTTTCCAGCTACATTTTTCTTTTTCTATATTCCTTCGGCTCTGGATAACTGGAGAATAAAAATAAAATCTATTTAAATTAATAAGGAGAATATTTAATATGAACCTGTATACGAAAATTAGAAGCCTGTTGATGATTACAGTCATTTTCTGTATATGCGCCTGTAGTAATCAATCACAAAAGGAAAACAAAGAAGTTAATAAAAAAGCGGTATCGGTGACTAAATCTACAGATGATAAACCAAAAAACATTTACAATTTCCCTGATAATCTCTCCAAAGACGAATTTCCTCAATGGATGAAAGAATTTAGAAAAACTCGTAAATGGTCTAAACGAAACAGCAAAAAATTATTAAATGCAAATATACTTGAAACCTCGCTTCAGCTCGGCAAACAATATCTAGTTAATAATCAAACACCTGAGGGAAATTTTGTATATCTTAATTACTATATGGTGAATCAACCCGAAGAAATGGATGAAGCGGACGAGAATGAGGTTAGGCAGGCTGGAGCGCTCTGGGGTATTACGACAATATATCAGTATGAGCAAACACCTGAAGTCAAAACAGCAATTGACAGAGGACTCAAATTTTTCTTTAAACATACCAGTAAAGGACCTGTTGAAGGCAGTTATATAATTGATTATCCCGGAATGCGGTACGTAAAAACAGGTACTGTTGCACTGGTTTCTCTCTCAATAATAGATTATTTAAGGACAATAAAGAATGAAGAGATAACAATATCCCAACAATATCAAAATGAATTAACAGATAAACTGAATGGTTATTTAGAATTTTTGAATTTCATGTATTTAAAAGATACAAAACATTTTTCACAAAGATATGATCCTGTGAAAAATGAAAAATGGGACAATTCCAGTCCTTACTTTGATGGCGAAACAATACTTTGTTTGATTAAAGCGGCAAAATATCTGGGTTACACTCAATATAAACCGCTAATTAAAGAAAGTGTTTTGGCAATGGCCAAAACTTACACTACAGACCAATGGCATATAGATCCGCAATCTAGATTAACAAAGGGATTTTTTCAGTGGAGCCTGATGGCATATTGGGAATACCAGGATGCCGGGTGGGAAAATTCTGATTTATTCAGAGACTATATTCTAAGCCTTTCATGGTGGTCTATACATATAAACAAAATAGATGAGAAAAAACGAAATACCTCTTATGCATTTGAAGGATTAATTTTTGGATATCTAGTCGCAAAAAATAACGGTAATAACGCGGCAGCTTCGGAAATACTCTATATAATAGACAAGGTCTTGTATAAACTTACAACCTGGCAGGTTGGCGGCCCGCTGGAACATGAAAATAAATTTCTTATAAGAACCAAGCCTCACAAAAAATCCGGAATTGGAGGTATATTAAATGCAAAGGATTTTGATAATGTGAGGATAGATGTAGTACAACATCAGATGCATGCAGTGCTGCTCGCTCTTAGATATATCTATAACTAGTTGTTATTTATCCATAATTGTGGATATCAATATTAATACATCCGAATTAAAAAAATATCCCAATAACAATAGCCTGATCTAATTCACTAATCTATAATCAGTTCAGAGCCGTTTTTTTTTAAGTTTCCTTCAAGAACCAACTCAGTTCGGGATGATTTCTTTTCTAACGCCGATATTGCACTTTGGTCTCCATGAATAGTGTAAACCTCTCCGTCTTTAGTTGATACCACATGGGCGTGGGGCTTTTTGGTATCACAGGACTCATTTGATATTATGGCTTTAATATTTTCATTGTCATTATCCGGCACAAGACAGTACAAATCACCCTTTATTTCTTGCTTTGCAGTCTGCTCATTAATAGGAGTAAGAGTAGAGATATTAAAAATCCAGGCCCGTTCATTGCCGTTTATTTGCCCCTTAAGCTTTTTGATTTTTTGTGGACTCTGTTCTATTTCTCTTACCTGTTCATCAGAACCCGAAAGCGCGTAAATCCTGCTGTTATTTCCAAGCACCACAAGAACCCCGCTGCAGCTTGAATATTTGGTAATTGTGTTTACTTTGCCAAATCTGTCATTATTAACACAGACAATGCTGCCTTCAATCGTATCATCTTTTGCAAATGCCGAGATATAAAAGAGCATAAAAAAAGATACGAAAGAAAATATGATAAGAAATCCTTTTAATATGTTTTGTCTGTCCATCGAACTTTTTGCCTGTGTTATTTATAAATTTAGACTCAGACAGGCCGTGTTAAGATTCTTAATATTTATACGAATATAAGAGCTAAGAAGTTTCAACCATTACAAATTATCGCATGCAAATGATCTTTTAGGAGATACTACTCAAGCGGAGTATCATCGAGGTTTGCCCATTCTGCCATCGAGCCGTCATATACCTTTGCTGGAGGATAGCCCATAAGCTCCAGTACAAATGCGCCGAAAGTGGCACGCACGGCAGCCTGGCAGTGAGTTGCAATTATTTTGTTTTTATCTACCCCTGAACCATCTAAAAGTGCCTGAATTTGCTCGGCTGATTTAAAGTTTCTCACAGCTTCAGAATCAGTCGAGTTATTCAAAAACCTGTTCCATTCGAGATGAATTGCGCCCGGCACATGCCCTACTCGTTTATTTCCATGTGCGGCTTTACCGTTGTATTCATCTTCAGAGCGCACGTCAAGAACCTGCCAATTATCATTCGAATAATTTTGCTTAAGCTCATCAAGCTCAATAAGTAGCTCGGGATATGCTGTCACTTTAAAATCCGAGCTGGCCGAAACTTCCGGCTTTTTATATGAAACAGGATAGCCAGCATCTACCCAGCCCTGCCATCCGCCGTCTAAAACTTTGGCATTTGTATGTCCATAGAATTTAAGCATCCACCAGAGCCTTGTTGCAAAAATAGAGCCCCATTCGTCATAGGCAACAATTGTAGAATCTGCTCCAATACCAAGCTCTCCACACAGTTTTTCAAACTCTGATTCATTTTGGAGAAATATACTCATATTTCCGTGAGAATCTGTAGATTTGAGATAGCAGTGCCCGGGTCTGCATACTGCACCGGGGATATGGGCTTTGGTATAGGCATCCGCTGCCCAAGGGCAGTCTACAATTACGATATTAGGATCGTCAAGATGTTCAGAAAGCCACGCGGGGCTTACAAGTATATCAGAGTTTGGATAAGACATTTTTATCTCCCCCTTGCCCTTTAAATCAGACTGGCTGCAATAAACTTACAACCAGTCTCTATTAAACTAATTTTTACTTAGCAAAAATCTCTTTAAAAAATTCCTGAGTCTGTTTCCATGAACTTGCATCAGCCTCTGCATCATAAACAAGCGGAAGCTCATATTTTGTACCAACTTCAGTTGCTCCTGGATTGGTAAAACTGTGCTGTACTCCCGGATATACTACAAATGTATAATCAACTTCAGCATCGTTCATCTCTTTTCTGAATGCATCAGCCTGCTCTTTTGGAACAAACGGGTCATTATCGCCATGAAAAGCCAGAACTTTTGCCTTAACAGCTCCTTTTTGTGCCGGAGTCTCAGTTGCTAAGATTCCGTGAAAGCTAACTACTCCGTCAAGATCAAGCCCTGCTCTTGCCATACCAAGCACAGTAGCTCCGCCAAAGCAGTATCCTATTGCAGCTACTTTTTCAGCATCTGTCTGCGGCTGGCTCTTTAGAAGTTCAAGCCCTGCCTGAAATTTCTTTAAAAACAATTCCTGATTTGCTAGCGCTTCGGTCATAAACTTCTTTGCATTGTCGGGGTGATCTGCGGTTTTTCCGTCGCCATACATATCAACTGCAAGCGCTACATACCCAAGTTCGGCAAGCTTGGTTGCTCTTGCTCTTGCGTAATCATTATGTCCCCACCACTCGTGGACTACGATTACTCCGGGTTTTTTCTCTTTTATAGAATCGTCATAAGCCAGAAAACCTTTTAGTGTGGTATCGTCGGCTTTATAACTAAGCTCCTGAATCTTTATCTCTGCCAGGGCGCCTGTAACTAACATAAGTGATACAGCAAGTTTCGGAAAAACCACTGAATAGACTGGTATACTTAAATGCTTATAAATTTTATCCTGGCAAAATGACTGAAACAAGCAACAAAAAATCTCTTACAACTCTGCTTTTAAAATACAAATACTCTGTAATTGCAGGCCTTATAGCACTTACTGTGGTAGATCTGTGTCAGTTATCAGTGCCTATTATTATTCAGAGAGTGGTTGATACGTTAACTGAGGAGAATTCTACCTATTCTGATCTTAATAAATATGCTGTTTATATTTTGATCCTGGCTGCCCTCATGTCACTGTTTCGTTTTGGGTGGAGGTATTTTCTTATGGGCGCATCGAGAAAGTTAGAGCAGTCGTTAAGAAATGAGTTCTTTTCCCACCTTCAAAGCCTTGATTTTGATTTTTTTAATAAAAGAAAGACAGGTGACCTCATGGCTCATACCGTAAATGATATTGAGACCATCAGAATGGCTTGCGGGCTTGGGATGATAATAGCCTATGACGGCATATTCCTTCTTATATTCATAATGATTGCGATGCTCTATATTTCACCTGAGCTTACTCTCTACGCCTTTATTCCCTTCCCAATTCTTGGTCTTATCATCTATAGGTTTGGAAGGTTTATTGAAACAGGTTTTACTAAAATACAAAACTCATTTTCGCAACTTACAGAATCTGCGCGCGGAGCAGTCTCGGCGATTAAGGTAATAAAGGCATACGTTGCAGAGGATGATGAAAAGAAGAAGTTTGAGGCTTCCAGCAGTGACTATCTAGATAAAAATTTAAAACTAATAAAAATTTGGGCCTTTTTCCAGCCTCTTATAACACTTATCGCAGGTATAGCAATCGTGGTTTTCATATGGCTTGGAGGAATAAAAACCATCACCTTTGATATTACCCTTGGTAATTTTGCAGCAATGCTGGTTTATCTGACCATGCTCTCGTGGCCCATGATGGCTCTTGCCTGGGCATACGATCTCATAAAAAGAGCAACTGCATCTCTAAACAGGATAAACGAAGTTTTTGCGGTTAAGCCCACACCTGAAAAAGTAGAGGGATTGAAAGATTTTCAATTAAACGGAGATATAGAATTCAAAAATCTAAGCTTTTCCTATAATGGCAAAAAAGCTCTGGACGGGTTAAATCTTGTAATACCCAAAGGGTCTACATTTGGAATAACGGGAAGGACGGCATCCGGCAAAACCACTCTCATTGAACTTATAATGAAAATCCCCCGTGTGCCTGAGCAAAGCATATTCATAAATGGAAATGATCTTTCAGGCATCAGTAAAAACAGCCTAAGAAGGCAGATTATCTATATCCCTCAGGAAACAACTGTATTTAGCGGAACCGTAAGAGACAATATCACTTTTATGAAACCCGATATCAGCCAGGCTGAAATTGAACGGGTAACCAAAATTGCTGAGATTTATGATGATATCACCAGTTTTCCAGACGGCTTCGAAACAAGAGTAGGCGAGAGGGGACTTAGCCTTTCAGGCGGGCAGAGGCAGAGAATAGCGCTTGCGCGGGCAATACTTTTTAAACCCGAAATATTGATATTGGACGATGTTCTAAGCTCATTGGACCTTAGGACTGAAAAACTTGCGCTGCAAAATATTGTAGATGATATGAGGGGGAAAACGCTTATTGCAGTCTCGAGCAGGGTGCCTTCAATAAGCGGTTTTAATCAGATTGCCGTATTTGAGAGCGGAAGGCTAATTGAAAAGGGAAGCCATAATGAACTTATGGCAAATGAAGCCATATATGCAAGTCTTTATAATATTCAGACAATAAAATAACTGCTATGACTCAAGTGAAAAATACTGAAAAAAAGACATATGACATAAAGATATTAAAGTGGCTCTTCCATTTTGCAAGACCATACAGGGTTTTTATGACCATCTCATTTGTACTCATGATCTTTGCAGCACTTCTGGAGCTTGCAATACCGTATTTAGCCAAAATCGCCGTCGATAACTATATAACCCCTTCATGGGCAAAGATTTATAGAACTTCTGCAGATGAGAAAATATTTACTAATATAACTAAAAAATATAAGAGCACGGTTATAGAATTAGACAATAAATCTTCACTCATTAACTTAAAGAATTTAAGCAGGATAGAAAAAACGAATCTTGAAAAATCCCAGGCTATTAGCAAAAACAGGTTTATAGTAATAGATCCGGCTGCTTTTGATAAGTCTCAGCAAAAAAGACTCGGCATAATTTTAAGCAAAAACAAAAAGATTTTTCATAGTGCAGCAAATGTTTATTATGGAAACTCTAATTCTATTAGAAGTTTAAGCCATGGCGACCTGCTGTTTTTAAGAAAAAATGATGTAAAAAATGTGATTATCCTGTCTGCTGCAATTCTTGGATGCATGTTTTTGATCTTCGCATTCACTACCGGTTTTACATACCTCTTAAATTTTTCAGGCCACAAGATAATGCACTCAATAAGGACATCGGTTTTCTCACACATTCTATCCCTGCCGCAGCCCTTTTTTGATAGAAACCCAGTTGGAAGGCTTACGACACGGGTCACAAATGATGTGAACTCCATTAATGAGATGTACACCTCTGTCCTGGTTCAGTTCTGTAAGGACTTACTTGTAATAACCGGAATCCTGGTTGTGATGTTTTTTCTAAATAAAGAGCTTACGGCAATAATGTTTTTATTTACACTAATCGTGGCATATGTAGCCGTAAGATTTCGGATGAGACTTAAAAATGTATACAGGAAGGTGCGAATTTCGATTGCAAAGCTAAACGCATATGTGCAGGAAAGCATACAGGGGATAGTACTTATAAAACTATACAACCGCCAGAACAGTAACCTTGACAGATTTAAAAAAGTAAATAATGAGAACTTCAGGGCCAATATGGATCAGCTTTTTGCCTTTGCCACATTTAGGCCGGTGATTGAATTCATAAGCGTTTTCTCCGTGGGCCTTATACTCTGGTACGGAGGAAGAAATGTAATATCCTTAAACTTATCCCTTGGTGCGCTAATAGCATTTTTATATTATGTTAGGATGCTTTTCCGGCCGATTCAGGAACTTGCCGAAAGATACAACATTTTTCAGTCCGCTGCTGCCGCATCTGAAAATCTGTATGAGTTAATAAACGAAAAACCTGAACAGAGAATTTCAGAAAACTCTGAAAAAGATTTTAGAGGAAAAGTTGAATTCAAAAATGTCTGGTTTGCCTATGACGGGGACAACTGGGTGCTAAGAGATATTTCATTTAAAATTGAGCCCGGAGAGACCGTAGCGCTTGTGGGGCTTACAGGCTCGGGTAAAACGACCATAGTGAATCTACTTCTTAAATTTTATGAGATAACAAAGGGAGAAATACTTATAGACGACATGGATATTAGCAATTTCGATCCCAAATACTTAAGAGAGAATATATCTTCAGTATTCCAGGACACTTTTTTAATGGGCCATAGCGAAAGCATAGACGATGTAGCAGGCCCGGCAGCTTCTGTGCCAAAAGGAATTTATCCTGTAACAACAAATACAAACGGCCACAACATATCATCTGGAGAAAAGCAGCTGGTCTCGCTCGAAAAGGCATTTTCTAAAAAAGCCAGTTTCCTCATCCTGGATGAAGCAACTTCACATGTGGACGCAACTCTCGAACAAACCATTCAAAAAGAGATAAGAGAAGCCCATGGCAAAAAAACCACACTCATAATCGCTCACAGGTTATCAAATGTAAAAGATGCTAACAGGATCATAGTTATACATAACGGTGAGATACTCGAAGAAGGCGCACATAGAGAGCTCATAACTACAAATGGGTTATATTCAAACCTCTATAAACTGCAGTCAGAGATAAAGAGCCTGATCTAGCCTTATGAACTTCTAAAATTCATTAACGCTTCAAGTTTAACCATTTCCAATTCATCCATAATTACATCTGCTTTTTTAAACCCGGAAGGATCGAGTCTTTTATCAGGTACTGCAATACAATTCATATCAGCAGCTTTAGCAGAAACAACCCCGTTAATTGAGTCTTCAATGACTACACATTCAGTTGGGTTTAGACCCATTAAACCGGCAGTGTGCAAATAAATATCCGGATTAGGTTTTCCATTTTCTACCATATCCCCTGATACGACCGGATCGAAATATTTACCTAGTTCAAATTTATCGAGTACAAAGTTTATAACCCTTATGGGTGAGCTTGATGCAAGGGCGACTTTTAATGGGCTGTCGGAAAGTGACTCCAGCAGTGATTCCAACCCGCTTACAAGCTCCAGTTCTTCATCATAGATATCCAGCAGAATTGAAATCCGGCTGTTAATAATTTCTTCAGTCTCATCCTCCAAACCAAACGTATCTTTTAGTAAAATTGCAGAATCTTTCTGCCCGAGTCCTACAATCTTTTCTCTGTACACGGGTGTATAGACAAGACCTCTATTAGCCATCATTATCTTCTCGGTCTTTTCCCACAGTGGCTCGCTGTCTATCATCACCCCGTCCATATCAAAAATCACGGCTTTAATCATTTTTTCATACCACCTCAAATTGAGACCATAAGTTACTGAAATTTTTTCAGAGTACAAATGATATGCTTGCTGTAAAAATTTAGGAGGGTTGGTGAAGCCTCATCCGAAGACAAGGCTTCATCTGGGAGATGGTGGGGTTAAGTGGCATATAATGTTAGTCATTTAAATTATTTCAGACGGCATAAAATTCCTTTATGACCGTGTTATCTATTCTTTTATCTATCTTTATTCCGTCTATTGGTGCATTTGTGTCTTCTTTTAAGCAAAATTTATCATCCCGTATTTTAGCATTATCATCCTTGATGTTTATGCAAGCATTCATATTTCTATTTTCTATATCGACTCCAAAAACACTAGTCTGCGCACTTGCCGAAGCTGAGAAACCGAGTCCTATAAACAGTAGTGTTAAAATTACTAATTTATTCATTATCCTGGTCATTTATCTGTCCCATCAAATTGTTATTTACATATTTAGACAAGTGACTAAACAAAAAGATTCGTACAATTTATAGAAATATTAGGAAAGCTAATAAAGTTTTGGTGAACAGAAAAAAGTTATTTAAGAAGGTCAGGGTTTAGTAAATATTTATAAGTATCAGAAGAAGAGCTTGTTCCTTCAGAGACAAGGACTCCCCTGGAATCATACAGCTTAAAATAAGGTATTGCCTTTATATTATACTGATCCTTAACAGGGCTTTTCCAGTCTACAATATTTATCTCTCTTAAAACCAGGTTAGCATGTGTATTTGCCGACGCCTGAACCTGAGGCCTTGCCTTTCTGCATGACGGGCACCATGGGGCATAGAACATAAAAGCCGTGTATTTCCCATACTCAATATAATTTTGTAGCTGTACCCTCTCTCCATCGCTTATATGCAGTATGCTTTGTGAATTTTGTGCGGGTGCAGTTACTACTTCTTCAATCTCCTGCTGATATTCTATATCTTCATCATAGCTTTCATAAGACACATTGGTATCGTTGCCTGATGGTTCGATCTGTTTTTTACTAGCGCCCTCAGGGCATGGAAGATTGCTGTAAGACGTTTTACCGGAAGCATCTATGCATTTATAGATTTCTGCCATTGCAAACTGTGAAAGGAGCAACATGATAATAAGCATATTAACTATTCGCATAGTTGTGTTTTATATCTAATTTATTGGAGCCTTGAGAAGTTTTATATTATCAATCCAGACCGTGCCCTTCCCGTTTATCACCAGGTTCAACTTTATATTGTCAGGATTTTCTCCATCTTGAAGAAAGAATGGGGTTTGCTGTACTTTCCAGTCTGTAGTACCTGTTAGGGGATCATGCAATGCCCTTGAAAAATACTCCCCCTTATCATTAAATACACACCACATAAGCAAATATACACTACCAGCCACATTATCTGTTTTTATATCTGCTCTATAAATCAATTTTGCTTTTTCTATATCTATATCTCCGGTCTCAAACAACTTTATAATTGTTGGTGTTTCAACATTTATTCTATAAGAGCCATTCCCGTCGCTGGACACGGCACTGTCAAATTCAACTCCGGTTTTTGTAATTATATTATCAGAGCCGTTTAAAGAATAACTTTTAAGCTCTTTTAATTCAGCTATAACCAAAGTGTATCCACATAAAAATGTAATCACGAGCATTAAGCAAATTTTATGTCTCATAAAAGAGTCCCCCCCTATATATCAATCCTGATTTTATGTTAATTATGTTTTCTATCACTATTAAATATAATACATTTTATTAAATTCTGATATAAACAAATTAAACTTATGACTGTTGCTCCACTATTCACTATTATTATACCAACTTTTAATAGAAAGGTATTTATCAAAACCGCAGTAGACTCCGTGCTTAATCAGACATATGAGGATTTCGAGTTAATAATAGTAGATGACGGCTCTGTTGATGGTACAGATAAATTAATTAAGGAATATACGGATAAAAGAATCAAATATTTTTATCAGGAAAATAGAGGCGTGTCTTCGGCAAGGAACAAAGGTATAAAAGAATCTAAGGGCGAGTATTTATCCTTTCTTGATTCAGATGATACGTGGGTTAATACAAAATTAGAAAGAACTGCTGAATACATTAATAGATTCCCCGATATAAAAATATTTCATTCAAATGAAGTCTGGTATAGAAATGGCAATTTGCTTAATCAGAAGATAAAGCATAAAAAACCTGATGGATATGTTTATCCTTACGCTTTGCCATTATGCTGTATTGGTATGTCCACTGCGGTTGTTAAAAGAGATTTATTCGATGAAATAGGAATGTTTGATCAATCACTGCCGGCATGTGAGGATTATGACCTGTGGCTTAGGGCAACATATAAATACCAGGTTAAGCTCATCCCTGAACCACTAACAATCAAACACGGCGGCAGGCCAGATCAGCTTTCTTCTCAGCACAGTCTTGATAAGTACAGAATCGCTGCTTTGGATAAAATTCTGCAAAGTGGTGTATTGAATGATGAGCAGTATGAAAAAACTAGGGAAGAATTGATAAAAAAGTGTAAGATATATATTTCGGGGTTGGAGAAAAGAGGTAAAGATCAAGAAGCCAACTCAATAATGAATATATCAATTAGGTATTCTTAATGCAATTGTCATCCAGCCATAAGGAAAATTCCCTTTCATCTAGACTACCCGCAGCAAGATCAGTAAATATCAATACAGCTTCTGCCTCTGATGCATTGAGCTCCCATACATTCAAATCAAGAAATACCGCAGTGATTGTCAAAGCGATCCTTTTGTTCCCATCTACAAATGGATGATTCTTGATTAGTGAATAACCCAGTGAAGCAGCTTGTTCGAATATTGATGAACCTTCATTGTAATTGTAAACATTTTTAGGTCTGGCTAAAGCAGAATCTAATAGACCTTCATCACGGATTCCAGACGAACCTCCATGTTCAGAAATTAGCATATCGTGTATAGAGATGACTGTTTCTTTAAGTACCCATTTTATATCAGGTTTTCTTGTCATTTAGCAAGTTCTTTGAGTGCATTCCGGTACTTTTTCATTACTTTCTCCGCAGATTCCAGCTGGGTTATAAATTCAGGATCATAGGTAGTCAGAGTATATCCATCCTTAGTTTCTATCAGGAAAAGAGTATCACCCTTCTGTGCTTTCATACGAGATAACACATCTTTTGGTAAAACTACTCCTGCAGAGCTTCCTACAGTTGTGATTTTTAATTTATGCATGATTTTATTATAACATTTGTTATAATATATTGCTAATGACCCATAAAGGATCCTGCCACTGCAAAGCTGTTGAGTTTGAAATCGAAGCTCCTGAAAATATTGTAGTTCAGGAGTGTAACTGTTCTATGTGTTCAATGACAGGATTTTTGCATTTAATAGTCCCCAAATCCCGTTTCAAGCTGTTAAAGGGTGGTGATAATCTCACCACTTATACATTTAACACTCGAGTTGCAAAGCACACATTCTGTAAAACATGCGGAGTGAAAGCCTTTTACACGCCGAGATCAAACCCCGATGGGTACAGCATTAATCTCAGATGTCTTGATCAGTGCGGATTTAAAAAGATCGAGATAGAAAAATTTGATGGGCAGAATTGGGAGCAGAATGCCACCAAACTTGAGCAACTGTCCAAAGACTAGACAGAATCTGAGCATCTAAATAATTATAAATTGTCTCATACTTTTTAGATTGTATACTCTTTGAATTAACCTGGAAGGAAAGATTGACTAGCTCACTACCACCAATAGATTTAGAAAAACATGAAAGAGTAGAAACAGCTACATTCTGTTTAGGCTGCTTCTGGGGCCCTGACGGGCAGTTTGGGGCAATGGACGGGGTGATAAGAACAAGAGTTGGATACGCAGGCGGTACAATGCCAGACCCGACTTACCATAATATTGGCGATCATATAGAATCCTTAGAAATTGATTTTGATTTAGATAAATTGAGTTTTGAAGAGATTGTTTCAGTATTCTGGAAAAACCACAACCCTATTTCTCCATTTTGGAAACGCCAGTATGCAAAGGCCATATTCTTTCATAATGAAAAGCAAAAAAAGATTATATTAAATTCTAAACAGAAGTTAGAAAAAGAGCTTAAGGAGCAAATCACAACCGAGATCATCCCTTATGAAAGATTCTACCAAGCTGAGAATTATCATCAAAAATACCATCTGCAAAACCACACTGCTCTGCTTGCCGACTTTAAAAAAATCTTTACAAACATGCAGCAGTTTGTAGATTCTACAGCTTCAGCCAGGGTAAACGGTTATATTAACGGATACGGAACGGCCATAAATTTCGATAAAGATATAGAAAGGCTAGGTCTTGAGCAAAGCTCTGTAGATATACTCAAACACCAGTATTTCGAATATAAAAAGAAGGCGGTCTAAAAACAAAGAATATGTCATTAAAATTCGAACTAAATAATCAGCAAAAAGCCGCTGTGGAATATGACAGCGGGCATGTGCTTGTGCTTGCAGGAGCAGGCACTGGAAAGACAAGAACTATCATTGCAAGGGCTGAGCACCTGATAGAGTCAGGGATAGAGCCGCAGAGGATTCTCATGCTCACTTTTACAAGACGCGCCGCACAGGAAATGGTAAACCGCCTGAGCCTTAGGGTTGGCGAAAGATCAAACATGGTTGTAGCAGGCACTTTTCACCACTTCTGTCTCTATACGATGAGAAAGATGTCAAGAATGTTCGAGATAGAAGCGGCAACGGTTATTGACAGGGACGATCAGATTCAGCTTATGAAGCTTGTAAGGGCCGCTCACAGGAAAGAAGGCGAGAACTTTCCTGCTGCTGATAAATTAGTAGAGGTTTATTCCTATGCAAAAAACACCAACCAGCCTCTAAAAGATTACCTGGACAAGTATACGGAATATGAAGATGAAACATTTGAAAAAGTCGTTAAGACTATAGAAAATTACGGTACCAGAAAATACGAGAACAACTATCTGGATTATGACGATATTCTATTCAAGTTTAGCAAGAAGTTACATGAAATGCCTGAAATAAGAGAGCGCCTAAGAGGTTATTATGACCACATTCTTGTAGACGAAATGCAGGACACAAACCCCTTGCAATGGCTTATACTTGAAGGCCTGCGCGACCCGGCTCAGCTTTTCTGTGTTGGAGATGATGCACAGAGCATCTACTCATTCAGGGGTGCGGACTTTAAGAATGTCCATTATTTCACAAACAGAATTCCAAATTCCAAAGTACTTAGGCTTGAAAAAAATTACAGATCAACGAAGGGTATTCTCGAACTCTCAAACTGGCTTCTAAATGAATCCACTCTTGATTACAATAAACATCTCGAATCAATAAGGGGTGGTGGGATCACGCCATCAATAATAGACTTCGAGAACGACTTTGAAGAAGCACGCTGGATTGCTCAGGATCTGGTCGAAAAACACGATAAGGGCAACCGCTGGGACGATCAGATGGTCATCACAAGAAGCGGTCTTGCATCAAGAACCTTAGAAGCAATCTTAATCGAAAAACAGGTACCGTATAAATTCATCGGCGGCACAAGCCTGCTGCAATCAGCCCATGTAAAGGATTTGCTATCACTCATGCGCTGCTCAGCAAGTCATCATGATGAAATTGCATGGATAAGATATTTAACCTTATTTCCGAAAATAGGTGATATAACTGCACTGAGGATCATTGAAGAGATGAAAAAGGCACCGCTCTTTAATGAGGCAATAGAAATACTCAGAGACAACAAGAAAATTATGCCCGAGATACTTGCAGGCCCGCACAAGGTTATAGAAAAATGGGCTGTGCCCCATGATGCAATAAGGGCAGGTATTGATGTATTGGAACCTCTTCTAAAAACCAAATACAGCAAGTGGGATACTAGAAGAAAAGATTTTGATTTACTGGCAAGACTTGCAAAGAGGCACAAAAATTTACTGTCCTTTATAGAGACCTTTACCATGGATCCCATCTCTACAAGTGAGGCCAGCAGGCTCGAAAACGACGATGCAGTCACTCTCATAACAGTACACAGCGCCAAGGGTACAGAGGCCAAGACCTGTTACTTAATTAAAGTAGAGCCCGGGATGTACCCGCATGTAAGGAGCCTCGGTAAGCTGGATGATGAAGAAGAAGAGCGGAGAGTGCTCTATGTTGCCATGACAAGGGCACAGGACGAGCTTATTATTACAAGGAACCTATCGCAGGGCGGCAGGTATAACTTTCACGGGGGCTACAGAGCAGAACATTCCAGAGACGTTTCACCCTATTTTCTTGAAAGAATCCCGGACAACCTTGTTGATACAAGCTATGTGGGTTTTGGCAGCTACGGCATGCAGAATTCCGATTTTATAAAGCCCTGGGACAGAGAAGGATATTAATATTTATAAGTTGTAATCTGCAAATTACGCTTTAGACTTTACCTATGAGGATTATTTTAAGCGTACTAATCCTAACCCTGCTTTTTGTTCTATCCGGTTACAACTCTGTTAATGCCAGATCCGGCAGCAATAAATCCGCTTATTCCAAATCAGGACACCGAAAACAGTCCGCCCAGCAGTTTAAATCCGGCAAGCATTCGGGTGGAAAGCACTACAACAGACAGCAAAAATCTCATTATAATAATGGCAAATATTCAGGTCATCATAAATATTATAAAGGTCATAAAAGCGGACATTATGCCAAGAAGCATCACTACAAACATCATAATAAGCATAAAGGAAGCAGTTACGGTATCTACTATGGCGGCAATAACCTGAGCTTTGGCTATTACGGTTACAACAGGCCGTACTACAAACCTTACGGATACTATGGCTACGGTTATAAGCCATACTATTCATACCCTACATACTATTACTCCTATGACAGAGGGTACTATGACAGGAAATATTCGCAGGACAGATACTATGACAATCAAATTTACTCTGAAGAAATTGAACCCGGACGAGATGACTCCCAGTATGAGTATTTAGAAGAAAAACCTGCTGAGCAGTACTCGGAGGAGCGTTATTCAAATCTCAAAGAAGATACCGAAGATTACTACCCGGAAGAAGAATACGAAGATGACAGCGGCGAGCCGGAATATGTGTACAAATGGATAGATAATGACGGTACAGAACACTACACCAACAACCCCAAAAAAGTACCGGAAGAGTTTAGAGAGACTGTGGTTAAACTCGAAGTCTGGTAAGAATTTCACACTAACCATTTTATTTTTTTTCAATTGATTTAATATTCTTCTAAGTTTCCATTCTCAATTTATTTAATGTATTAAATCAATAATATAAATGACTTCTTTTTTTGTACCTGGAGGATTGATATTTTTATCCCTGTTGGGATTATTTAAGCTTAATGTGCTTGCAGGCCTATCTGCAAACTATATAGAAGTATATTCGATCATAGTACTGGCCTCTTCATTTTTAATAGGGCTTTCTTTTAAAAGAAGCAGGCTTATTTACTCAATCATTATAATTTCACTTGCAGGATTTGTACTTTATAAAGAATTTGTAACAGTAAATCTGAATCTGTTTTTACTCTCGCTTTGTCTTCCACTGAATTTCTTTGTTATTTACAACATGCACGAAAGAGGAGTTTTACAGCTATCATTTTGGAAGTATTCCATTCTCCTTGTAATTCAGATTCTTCTTTACTACTACATAAGCAGCCACGAAAAAGTTTTTGCAGACAATGTCTTTGATGTAAGCACAATAGACAAGCCCTTTTTCAGTGACCTTTTACTCTCCAAATTTTCTTTTGCCATTTATATAAGTGTCCTGATCTACTTTCTTGCCGACTTTATATATAAAAAGGATTTCTCTGACAGCGGGTTTTTCTGGTCATTTCTTACAACTATCTTCATGTTCAGCGAACAGTTTAATACCTGGAATCAGATTTTTTGTCTCAGCACATCAGGCCTGATACTTCTTGTAAGCTTTGTGCTTAGGTCATATGACGTAGCCTATAAAGACAAACTCACCGAGCTTCCCTCAAGAAGATCATTTGATGAAGCCATTCCGGGACTTGGGAAAGAGTATTCAATAGGTCTTGTGGATATAGATTTCTTTAAAAAATTCAATGACAGGTACGGCCATGACGTTGGTGATCAGGTACTAAAGATGGTAGCCTCAAGACTATCAAAAGTAGGGGGCGGCGGAAAAGCGTATAGATATGGCGGAGAAGAGTTTGCTATATTATTTGCAAATAGAGACAAAGAGCACTCATATGAGCATTTAGAAAATTTAAGAAAAGATATCGAAAAACAGCAGTTTAGCGTGCGGGGCAAGAAAAGGCCAAAGAAAAAACCCAAGATTCCGGTATTTTTCAGCAAGGACAAAACTGAAAAGATAACAGTGAGTATTGGTGTTGCCCAAAAAACTGAAAAGTTAAGTGAAGTACAAGATGTAATCAAAGCTGCTGACAATGCGCTCTATAAAGCAAAGAATGAAGGCAGAAACAGGGTTTGTTTAAAGTGAATTTTTAGTTTATAAATTGTAGGATATATGAAAGACTATTTTAGCAGCGGATTTAAGATTGGAATACTCGGCGGTGGTCAGCTTGGAAAGATGCTCATACAGGCTGCAAGCTGCTGGGATATAGATATTTATGTGCTCGACCCCACTGAAGGCTGTCCTGCATCAAACATTGCCACAAAATTTATTAAGGGTGATTTTAAAGATTTTGATGATGTATATAATTTTGGCAAGCAGGTCGATCTTGTTACAATAGAGATAGAGCACGTAAATACCGAGGCACTACTTAAACTAAAAGAGGAAGGCAAAACCATCTGTCCCGACCCCGATATCCTAAAAATCATTCAGGATAAGGGCAAACAGAAAAACTTTTTCAAAAACAATAACCTTCGCACCGCCAACTACAAGCTATACTATAATCAGCAAACTATTTTAAATGACCTGGACTACAAAAAGCTCGAGACCCCATTTGTTCAAAAGGCCTGCCGCTTTGGATATGACGGAAGAGGTGTACAGATTGTAAAGAACGAAGATGATCTGGAAAACCTCTTTGATGGCCAATCAGTTATTGAAGATAAAGTTTATATAAAAAAGGAACTCTCAGTAATCGTAGCCCGCAATCATTCTGGCGAGATTAAATCATACGTTCCCTTTGAGATGGAATTCAATGAACAGGCAAACCTTGTAGAAGATCTTATTTCTCCAGCCAGAATTGATAACGAATCAGCCCAGCAAGCTATCAAGTTAGCAGAACAAACTATAAAAACATTTGGACTTGTAGGGGTACTTGCCGTAGAAATGTTCCTGGATAAGGAAAATAACATTCTTATAAACGAAGTTGCCCCAAGGCCCCATAACAGCGGACATCATACGATTGAAACAGCGCTCACTTCTCAATATGAACAACACATAAGAGCAATCCTTGACCTTCCGCTTGGAAGCACCCAGCTTATTAGCAGTGCGGTTATGGTAAACATATTGGGAGAGGACGGATTTAGCGGACAGGTAAGATATGAAGGGTTAGATAAATGTATTGGTATCGATGGTGTCAAAATACATATTTATGGTAAAAAGCAGACTAAACCGTTTAGAAAAATGGGACATGCTACAATAATTGATAAAGACATAAACGAAGCAATTAAAAAAGCTCAAAGGCTTAAACTTAATTTGAGGGCAGTGTCATGAAAAAACCGCTAGTTAGTATAATTATGGGATCGGATTCAGATTTGAGTGTTATGCAGGAAGCAGCACAGTTTCTTGATGAAATGGGGATTGCATCAGAACTCACCATAGTATCGGCTCACCGTACTCCTGAAAGAATGTTTAAGTTTGCAAAAACAGCTCACACAAGGGGTATAAAAGTAATTATCGCCGGAGCCGGAGGAGCGGCTCATCTGCCAGGGATGGTAGCTTCACTAAGCCCACTTCCCGTGATTGGGGTGCCAATTAAATCATCAAACTCAATTGACGGCTGGGATTCTGTTCTTTCCATACTGCAAATGCCCGCTGGAGTACCTGTTGCTACAGTTGCACTTAACGGAGCAAGGAACGCAGGGATACTTGCAGCGCAGATCGTAGGTACAGGAAACAAAAGAACACAAAATAAGATTTCAGAATATAAAGATTCCCTGGAAAAGGGGGTTGAAACCAAATACAAACGCCTTGAAAAACTGGGATTGAAACAATATTTATTAAAATATAAAAAGTAGGTTGTACTGTGTTTACTAAGAACAGCATTACAATTATTTCGTTTGCTTTAATTCTATACTTCACCGCACTAACTAACTTACTCCATGCACAGGTATACAAATGTGTGGATAGTAACGGAAATGTTCTATACAGCAATTCCCCCTGCCCTCAAAATACAGAGGAACAAAATTATAAGCCAAGAGAGAGCTTTACAATAAACGATGAAACAACTGACCCGGAAATTGAAGATTTAACTGAGACTGAACAAACCTCTCAGAACTTTGGCGCAGGCGAGCTGGACATAAATATAGTACAGGTAAGATTATCTTTACCTGCTCAACAAATAACTGCCATACACAAGGGAGTCCATTTCGTGTACGATTATTTTAAAGAAGTATATGGAATAACCCCGGGTACAGATATCAATATCAAGATATTCGGCAGGCACGGAGATTTTCTTGCATACCAAAAAAGGCTAATTGGAAAGATTTATTCAGAATCAGGAATTTTCAGCTCCCGAACGGGTGAGGCGCTTGTTAATGCAAGCAAATACCGAAACGAAGTGGTAGGAATATCAATACACGAGGCATGCCATGCAATGATTCAGCAGGCCGGTTACAGAATACCTGTTTGGGTAAATGAAGGTATTGCCGAGTATTTTGAAACAATAGAAATATCAGATAATCAGGTACTTTTCAGACCCCAGTATGACAGACACAGTGAAATTGCTTCGCTGCTTAGTAAAAAAGAGCTGATATCACTGCTCGAGTACTTTGGTCTTTCAAATAATGTTTGGAAAAACAGAAACCTTGTAGAAGACAGAACAAGCCGCTCAATTGCTTATTCTCTGGTCCATTATCTAATGTCCAGTGTCGAAGGCACCGAATCTATAAAGAAAATCCTCAAAAACTTTAGTGTTTCCGACGAAACCCCATCGATGTTCGTAGTAAATCAAAGCTATTCCGGCGGGCTTAATTTGCTTGAGAAAAACTGGCATGAATACCTAACACAAACCCCTTCAGGACATGTTTTTAGTACAAATCAGTAGAATAAGCTTACATTCCATATAACTTTTAGTAATTCATAAGTTTCGGTCTTGAAATTTATTATTCCATACATATATTTTCAGGGAAATTAGACTAAAAAAACCCCGCGAGGAGATCAACATGGCAGAAAGTGGTACGAATAAACATGAATTTCAGGCTGAGGTAAAACAGCTTTTAGATATTGTAGTACATTCTCTTTATACAGATAAAGAGGTTTTTGTAAGAGAGCTTGTATCAAACGCCTCGGATGCGCTTGAAAAACTAAGACACATAAAACTTACTGAAAAAGACATCTTTGATGAACAGCTTGACTTAGAAATTGAGATCACAACTGACGATAAAGCTAACATAATTACGATCAAGGATTTTGGTGTAGGAATGACAGAGGATGAGCTTGTAGAAAATTTGGGAACTATTGCTCACTCAGGCTCAAAAGCATTTTTGGAAGCTGTAAAAAAGGGTGAGGAAATAAACAGTAATTTAATCGGGCAGTTCGGCGTGGGTTTTTACAGTGCATTTATGGTTGCAAAAAAAGTAGAGGTTTTTACTCACAACTGGAAAGAAGATGCAAAACACCTAAGATGGGAAAGTGATGGATCCGGAAGCTATGAAATATCAGAAGAGCCGGGACAAAGAAGGGGCTGCAAGATTGTTATCCACCTAAAAGAAGAGGATAAGGAGTTTGCAGAACCTGAGAAAATAAAAGGCATTTTAACCCGCTATTCCAGCTTTGTTCAGTTTCCAATCAAACTTAACGGCGAGCAGGTAAACACAGTCCAGGCTATCTGGATGAGAAACAAAAATGAGATAAAGGATGAAGAATATACAGAGTTTTATAAGTTTCAGGGAAATGCGTTTGATGAGCCAAGATACACGCTTCACTTCAGCGCCGACGCACCGCTTGCGATAAACGCCTTATTGTTCGTACCGCAGGAAAACACAGAGCGGTTTGGTCTTGGCAGGACTGAGCCTGGAGTAAATTTGTATTGCCGTAAAGTGTTAATCGACTCAAAGCCTCAGGGGTTGATTCCCGAATGGCTCAGATTTTTAAAGGGTGTAGTAGACAGTGACGACCTGCCTCTTAATATCTCAAGGGAATCCATGCAGGACACCTCACTCATTGAAAAACTCAATAAAGCCGTAACGAACAGGTTTTTAAAATTCTTAGAAGATAAAGCCAAGAAAGAGACCGAAAGCTATGAAGAGTTCTATAAGATGTTTGGTGTATATTTGAAAGAGGGTATAGCCACTGATTTTTCCAATAGAGAACAGCTTGCAAAACTCATAAGATATGAATCTTCTCATACAGAAGCCGGAAAACTTACCTCTCTTACTGACTATGTTTCCAGAATGGGACAGGATCAAAAAGAGATTTATTACCTTTATGGCCCAAGCAGAGAGATAATTGAAAACAGCCCTCAGATGGAGGCATTCAAGGCAAACAAACTCGAAGTCCTTTATTTGCTGGAACCTGTAGATGAGTTTGTGATGAACAATATAGGCAAGTTTGAAGAGAAAGATCTGGTATCGGCAGACAGCTCAGAGGTTAAACTTGATGATGTTAAGAAAGAAAAAGCCAAAGACGGACTTAAAAAGAAAGAATCAGATGAGCTTTGTAAATGGATAAGTGATGAGCTTGGAGATAAGGTAAAAGAGGTAAGCGTGAGCAAGAGGCTTGTGGATAGTCCGGTGATAGCGCTAAACGCAGATAAGGTTATGACTCCAAGCATGCGCAAGATCATGAAATCGATCCATAAAGAGATTGGCCAGAGCGACAATGAAATTAATCTGGAAATTAATCCAAATCATGGACTTATAAAAAATCTTAGCAAATTAAAAGATTCTGATGCAGAGCTGGCAAAGCTTGTAACCGAACAGTTATACGATAATGCCCTTGTTGCTGCAGGTTTTATTGAAGACCCGAGGTCTATGGTAAACAGGGTTTATGAGCTGCTCGAGAGGGTAAGCGCTAACTAAGTTATAATTATGATTTATTTACTTCTTCTTTAATTTCTCTAAACTTATCTATACATTCACCACAGATATAAGTATTTTTGTGTTCACTTGCTATGAGTGTCCTGACTTCTTTACGTTCTTTAGAACAAAATGAACAGAATTTCTTGATCTCGGAAGATGATTCTTCTTTACCTGATTTATAAAATGCAGGTTTATCCGGTATCACATCTTTGTTAACTATAATTTTAATCTCATCACCAATTTTTAATTCTCTCATACTTCTGGCTTTGTTATTATTTACCCAAATTAACCATCTCGCATAGCCCCTTAGAGAATCATTTCCAATTAATTCGCCATTAATGGATAATTTCACTGTTTCTTTATCTTTTTGATATTTGAGCGATGTTGTAATTTCATCCAAATCTTCATGCCCCGCTGTAAACACTTTTTTATCATTTACATATACTTCAAAACAAACCATAGCACACCCTCGAAGCAATATTGTAGTTATAAAAAGTATAAATAAGATATAAGAAAAGTAGAAATTTATTTAGGGGCAGGCTTTTGTAGTACTATCCCCAATCGCCCATGTGTTTGTTTTCAAAAGGGCATTTGCCGGAGGTTATGTGATCTTCGAACTCGGCACGGAATTTGTTGATTATGGATTCTATGGGCATGGCACAGCCGTCGGCAAGGGCGCATATTGTAGTACCTCTCATCTGATGACAGGCATCAAGCAGGGTATCTATGTATTCCATTGATCCCTTACCGGCTTCAATTTTTGTAAGCATCATCTCAAGCCACCATGTACCCTCTCTGCACTGTACGCACTGTCCGCAGGATTCATCCCTGTAAAAATGTGCGAGATTCTGGGCAACCCTAACCATACAGGTCTGATCATCCATTACTGTTACACC
>JBFFSH010000034.1:0-26151 GCA_041572575.1 Thermodesulfobacteriota bacterium | reverse complement strand
GAGGGTGATATTCCTGAGGAAACAGAATCCATACCTATTCCATTTATTCAGATTAAGAAAAAACCCACGGTATGGGAGCTTGAGAAGGTATTGACTCATGTATCTGAGAACGAGTACATAAAATGCGTAATCCTAAAAATTAAAGATCTTCATATTGGTCTTGCAAGGTCTGAGTCTATAAGAAGAAAACTTTTTGAAGTCAGAAAATCCGGAGTAAAAGTGTTTACTTATCTTGAAGGCTCGGGCAATGCCGAATATTTAATAGCCTCGGCATCAGACAAAATAATTGTGCCGCCCTGGTCTACTCTTAATCTTGTGGGTTTAAAAGCAGAGGTAGTTTTCTTAAAAGACGCATTTGAAAAATATGATATAGAACCTCATTTTAAATCCGTTGGGGAGTTTAAGAGTGCAGTAGAAACATTTACATCAAATAAGATGTCAAAGGCTCACAGGGAAATGCTGGACTCTTTGCTGGGTGATTTATTTAGTCAGCTTGCTCTGTCAATTTCTGAGGGAAGAAGTAAATCCCCCGCAAGTATTGAAAAAATAATTGATGACGGTCCATACATACCTGATGAAGCACAAAAAAACGGTCTTATAGATTCTATAGGCTATGAACATGAATTTGATAAAGAAATTGAAATATTGCTAGACCACAAAATAAGAAAGGTTGAGATAGATAGATATATAAAACTGTTGGGAGCTAAGGACAGGTTGAGGGCTTTTATATCATTTTTTAAAAATAATACATTCAATATCGGTCTCCTAACAGATACAGGAATGATTACTCCAGGGGATAGTAGAGGCAGGGGAAAGTCAAAAAATATTGGCCATAATACGACTATCAAGGCACTAAGAGAGGTTTATAAGAGCAATAAGCTAAAAGCACTTGTATACAGGGTATCAAGCCCTGGAGGTTCTGGATTATCCTCAGACCTTATATGCAGAGAACTGGAAAGGTTATCTAAAAAAATACCGGTAGTTATTTCTATGTCTGATGTTGCAGCATCAGGTGGATACTTAATAGCACTCGGAGGAAATAGAATAATCGCCGATCCTTTTACTCTTACAGGTTCTATAGGAGTATTTGGCGGAAAGATAAACGTAGCTAATTTTCTAAAAAGGTTTGGTATAAACATAGAATCTGTTAATAAAGGGAAGAATGCTCTTATGTTCTCACCCACAAAAGGGTTTAGTGAAGCAGAGTCTAAAAAGATAACCTCAATGATGAAAGACCTTTATGACAAGTTTATTACAAGAGTATCTGAAGCCAGAAATCTTACAAAGGCAGAGACTGAAAAGAACGCAAAGGGAAGGGTATGGACGGGTAATCAGGCAAAAGAACTTAAGCTTATAGATGAATTTGGCGGAATTTATGACTGTATTAAACTGGCAGCATCACAAGCCAATATTGATATAAGTAAGGTAATAGTGAAAACTGTAAAAAAACCAAAGGTGTTAGACCTTTCAACAATTGGAAAAAGCTTTGGATTTACCTCTGTTTATAATGAGTATACTGAAAAATTAAGCATGCTTGCAAACGAAGATGTTAAAACCATAATGCCATTTATCCTTAAAATTAAATAGGATTCTTATTTAAGATAAGTAAGCCACTTTTTATATTTTTTATTCTTTCCCTGAACTGAATCGAAGAATATCTTTTGTATATTTTTTGTAATCTCTCCAGGCGCACCTGTACCAATAGCCCTGTCATCAAGTTCTCTTATAGGTGTTACTTCGGCTGCCGTTCCCGTCATAAAAGATTCATCTGCAATATAGAATTCATCTCTTGTAAACCTTTGATAATCAATTTCATAGCCCTCATCCTGTGCTATTTCAATTACAGTATTTCTTGTTATACCTTCGAGGGTTGAGGTTAACGGAGGAGTGATAAGTTTTCCATTTCTAACTATAAATATATTCTCACCACTGCCTTCAGCAACATAGCCATCAGAATCCAGCAGAATAGCTTCATCATAACCAAGTGATGTTACTTCGAGCTTGGCATAGATGGAATTTACATAATTGCCACAAATTTTAGCTTTAGTCATTGATGCATTTACATGCATTCTTGTAAAAGAGGAAACTTTTGCCCTTATTCCGTTATTAATTCCATCATCACCTAAATAAGCACCCCATGGCCAAACTGCTATGATAACACTTACGGGGTTGTCCTTTGGGTGTACACCCATTACCCCATCTCCAATAAAAGCCAGGGGTCTTATATAGCATGATACTAGTTCGTTTTCTTCAACTGTATGAACAATTGCCTCTGTAATCTGCTTTTTAGAAAAAGGTATTTTCATCATCGCAATATGTGCAGATTTAAACATCCTTTCTACATGTTCATCCAATCTGAATATCGCAGTCTTTGAGTCTTTGCATTCATAAGCCCTTATACCTTCAAAAACACCAAGACCATAGTGAAGAGTATGAGTCAGTACATGTACATTTGCATCTTTCCAGTCAACAAGTTTGCCGTTAAACCATATTTTATAGGGCATTTCAGTCATTTATCATCTCCATACTGTGTTAAAAAACTTCTATTATACCCAAATTAATATTTTGTTAACAATATTCATAAAATAAATATCATATCTTGACTTAGGGTATGTTTTTTGAATAATGATCTTGCAAATGCGAAATAAAAATAATAACAGTGATATTATTCAAATAAAGAAATACAGTAATAGAAGATTATATCATAGTGCGCAAAAGAGATACATCAACCTACAGCAAATATCTGATTTAATTAAAAGTGGTAATACCATTAAGGTTATAGATACTCAAAGTAAAGAAGATATTACTAAACAAATACTTATTCAAACTATATTGGAAAGTGAAAAGAATAAACAGGATATGCTTCCGGTTCCTTTTTTACATAAACTTATAAGATATGGTAACAAGCTTAGTAATAGTTATTTGGATAAAAGCTTTATAATGATGATGCAGCCATATCTTTATGAAAATAATAATACTGATAATAATGATTCTTTAAAATACTCTAAATTTGCAAATACCAGCTCAAGCAAATTAAAGCCTAAAAACAGAAATGATGACTTATTAAAAATAAAACAAAAAATGGAAGAACTTGAGCAGCAAATTAGAAATATAAGTAATTAGCTATAATTTTTCATAACTAATCCTGTATATCTTACCTTCTCTATCATCTGAGATTAAAAGACTGCCGTCATTTGCAACTAATACATCAACTGGTCTGCCTGTTCTCTTATCACCTTTAAGCCAGCCTGATGCGAAGTCTTCTATTAAAACTGGTTTATTATTTTTAGTTTTTATCCTGACAACTTTATAACCAGTGGGCGTTGATCTGTTCCATGAGCCATGATATGCAACAAAAAGATCGCCATGATATTCTTTTGGGAATTGATTGCCATTATAGAATCGTAATCCAAGGGCAGCTGAATGCGCCTGAAGATCAATAGTAGATGACATTGTATTTCTACAAAAATTCTCATTACCCATATTAGGATCTGGAATTCTTTTTCCATAACAATAAGGCCATCCATAGTGCTTTCCATCTTCTAATATGTTTATCTCTTCTGGCGGCAAATCATCTCCTAACCAGTCAGTTCCATTATCAGTACTCCATATTTGTCCTGTGGATGGATGAGAGATTATTCCTACAGAGTTTCTAAGTCCTTCAGCATACAACCTGCCATTACTACCATCCGCATTGTACTGCATGACAGCTGCTCTTCTTTTGTCTTTTTCCTTACATGCATTACAAGATGAGCCTATAGACACATATAATTTATTATCTTTTCCAAATAGTATAGTTTTTGTTCCTTGTCCGCCTGTTGGTAGATTGGGTACTATAACTTCTTTTTTTCCAAGATCATTTTTATAGCCAAAATATTGATATCTTACAATCTGATGAGTTTCTCCAACATAAAGCCAATTCTTATAAAAAGCAATCCCGTTGGGATATCTCAACCTACCAGCTTTAATTAAATATTCATCTGTTTTACCATCTTTGTTTATATCTGGTAGGGCCATTACATGACCTGAACGTATTTCGGTAACAAAAACAACGTTATCCGGACTAAGAGCCATAAACCTGGGACCTTTTAGCTTTTCAGCATAAGTATCTATGCTAAAGTTTTTGGGAAGTATGATATCACCTGTATCGGCACAGGATGGTATATAAGAAGTCAAAAATAAAAATATAATAGTAATTGTTTTTGTTACAGTTTCCATATGTTTATTAACCCGTTTTCAAATCTAAAGTTCCGGAATAATTCATATTAAAAGTTTTGGAGAATGAATCAATAATATATTTATTAATTTCCTCCATTGTTATATTTTGTAAATCTGATTCATTTTGTATATTGGTCATTCTTACTTTATTTAGTCCGCATGGAATAATCATATCAAAATATTCAAGATCATTATCGATGTTTAATGCAAACCCGTGATAGGTTATCCATCTCTTTACTCCGATTCCTATAGAAGCAATTTTTTTTCCATTTGCCCATACTCCTGTAATTCCCTTAAAAGGAGAAGCTTTTATATTAAATTTCTTAAGCACATCAACAATTAAATACTCTAAAGCTCTTAAATATTTGTGAATATCTTTTTGAAGATTATTTAAATCTATTATAGGATATCCTACAATCTGTCCGGGGCCATGAAAGGTGATATCACCACCTCTGCTGATCTTTTCAAAATGTATTCCATTATTTTTAAGATGTTCTTCGGATACTAAAAGATTATTTAAATTACCTGCTCTGCCTATAGTAATTGTAGGAGGGTGCTCTAGTAGTATGAGGGTATCTGGAATAAGGTTGTTCTTTCTTTTATCTAGAAGTTTTAACTGAATATCCAAAGCCTTACTATAATTTGTAATACCAAGGCTTAGGATTTTAAATTCTTGCATATAATAATTATACTAAAATTATTACCGGGTGTCTTCAGAGCAATATAGCTACATATTTCTTGTTCTTCCCATAGTGCCCAAGGCAGCTTCCATTATAGCCTCAGAAAGAGTAGGGTGAGCATGCGAAGTCTCGGCTATCTCAAAAGCAGTAGACTCTAAAGCTTTTGCAATTGTAAGCTCTCCTATCATCTCTGTGGCTCCATGCCCAATTATATGTGAACCCAAAACTTCACCTGTTCTTGCATCAGTTAAAATCTTTACAAAACCTTCAGTGTCACCCACTGCTACGGCTTTTCCTGCGGCTTTGAAAGGGAATTTGCCTACATCATATTTAATTCCCAGTTCTTTGATCTGTTCCTCTGTATATCCTACAGAGCCAATCTCTGGCTGGCAGTACACACAGCTTGGTATAGTATTATAATGAACCTTAGAATCTATACCGTTCATTTTTTCAACTGCAACAACACCCTCTTCTGATGCTTTATGAGCGAGTAACGGTGGTCCTATGACATCACCGATAGCATAGATATTGCTGCAAGTAGTCTCATAATCATCATTAGTTTTTATAAAACCATGATTATTTAACTCAATATTTAATGATTTAAGACCTATATCCTTTGATTCTTTGTAATATGCATAAGAAGTAGGGGCATCATTTGCCACAGCCTTCCTGCCTATTGCTATAAGCATTTGCGATGATTTAATTGCCTGCTCTTTGCCATCTTTTACATTCTCAACTACTACTTCTACCTGTGTTTTAGTTTTCTTATATGATTTGTATTTTGTGCTCGTAAATACATCCATACCAGATCTCTTAAATATCTTCTCAAGAGTCTTTGCTACTTCTTTATCTGCTCCTGGAATTAGATTCTCTGCCATTTCTATTATTGTAACCTTGCTACCAAATGAGTTATAAACATATGCAAACTCTGCACCTATATAACCACCGCCTATAATAACAACCGACTTAGGAAAATCAGTAGATTTTATGGCCTCATCGCTTGTCATTATCATTTTTCCATCTACTTCAATTCCCGGTATGACTCTTGGCCCTGAACCTGTACAAATAAGTATGTTATTAGAAACAAGTTCAATTTCATCTTTTTCACCAATTATTCCAACCTTGTTTTTATCTATTAATTTTCCAGTTCCTTTAAATAGATCTATCTTGTTTTTTTTCATCAAAAACTCAACGCCTTTGGTAAGGGCAGATGAAGCGTTCCTGCTTTTTTGTATTACCTTGGAATAATCAAATGAAAGTCCTTTGGTTGTGATTCCATAATCCTCAGAGTGTAAAAAGTTTTGATAAACTTCAGCACATTTAAGTATTGCCTTTGATGGTATGCATCCCCAGTTAAGACAAACTCCACCGGGATAATCTCTTTCTATAATTGAAACCTTCCTTCCAAGCTGAGCTGCTCTTATAGCAGCTACATAGCCCCCAGGGCCTGATCCGATTATTGTTAAGTCATATTTATCCATAGCGGGTAATAATATAAAAGTAATTACAAAATGGTCAATAATTTTTGTATAAACCTACTTTTGTTGAATAGATATATAAAAAATAACTATCTTATTTATAATATTTTGTTATAAATTAAGTATAAGTAAATCACTAGGAGGTAATACAAATGGCATTATGGTTTGAACAAAAAGCGCCTGATATGGCAAAAGGATGGTGGGAGTTTTATAATGCAGCTGAAGGAGAAGGAAAATTAGACTCAAAGACAAAGGCAGCAGTAGCTCTTGCTACGGCAATTACGGGTAGATGCCCCCATTGCACGGGTTCCAGAATAAAAAAAGCCCTGGCTGCAGGATTTAGCAAAGAAGAGATTGCTGAAGTTATAATGGAAGTAGCGCTTGTGGCTTCAGGCACAGAACTTTTTTGGGCAAAAGAAGTTTATGACAAGTATTTACTGGATGAAGAAAAATAATTTTATTTTAAATATTGAATCCATATAGATTTTGTTCGGATCATAATATTTAATAGTTACAGCTAAATAAGAGTTAAGATATATTAGTTCTTAACTCTTTATTTATACATTTAATTATCCAAGTAAATATCAATCAGATATTAATAAGTATAATAACATTTGAGATATGTCTGTAGATAAGAATATAGATAATGAAAAAGACCTTCTTGAAGAAGTAGAAAATAAAGAATGGCTGCAATCTCTAGATTATGTATTAAATACATACGGAAGTGAAAGAGTAAACAGGCTTCTCAGAAAACTACACATTCATGCCAGAAAAGCCGGCGTAAATATTCCATTTACAGCAAATACTCCTTACATTAATACGATCCCTTTGGACAAACAGGAGAACTTTCCCGGAAGCATCGAAATTGAAAGAAGAATTAGAAGCTATATTCGCTGGAATGCCATGGCTATGGTAGTAAGAGCAAATAGACATAGTGATGGAATAGGCGGACATATATCAACCTACGCATCTGCAGCTACTCTTTATGATATCGGCTTTAATCACTTTTTTAGAGCAAGAACTGAAAAACAGGAAGGAGATATAATATATTTTCAGGGGCATGCATCTCCTGGCATATATTCTAGAGCATTTCTTGAAGGAAGACTGGATATAGAACACCTTGAAAACTTTAGAAACGAAGTAAGTTCTGATAAAGGACTTTCCTCTTATCCCCACCCATGGCTTATGCCCGAGTTTTGGCAGTTCCCAACAGTTTCTATGGGACTTAGTCCCATCATGGCAATTTATCAGGCCAGGTTTAATCGTTATTTAGAGGATAGGGAACTTAAAAAAGAAACAGATTCCAAAGTCTGGGCATTTCTTGGTGATGGTGAAACAGATGAGCCTGAAACACTTGGTGCTATTACCCTGGCTTCAAGAGAAGAACTTGATAACCTTATATTTGTAGTTAACTGCAATTTACAGAGACTCGACGGGCCTGTTAGGGGAAACGGCAAGATAATACAGGAACTAGAAGCTATATTCAGGGGAGCAGGGTGGAATGTAATAAAAGTTATTTGGGGAAATGACTGGGATCCCCTATTAGCAGCTGATAAGGATGATATTCTTGTAGACAGGATGCAAAGAGCTGTTGATGGAGACTATCAAAAATATATAGTTGAACCGGGCTCATACATTAGAGAACATTTCTTTGGTACCGATCCGAGATTAAAAAAACTTGTAGAGCACTATACCGATGAACAGCTAGAAAGACTCCGAAGAGGAGGGCACGATTCAGAAAAAGTATATACAGCTTATAAAGCGGCAGTTGATCATAAAGGTTCTCCAACTGTGATACTAGCAAAAACTATTAAAGGTTATGGTCTTGGAGAGAGTGGAGAAGGAAAAAACATCACTCATCAGCAAAAAAAGCTTAATGAAGATGAATTAAAAGAATTTCGTACTAGATTTGGAATACCAATATCAGATGAAGATGTTTCAAAAGCCCCCTTTTATAAACCAGACGAAAACAGTAAAGAAATAATATATTTAAAAAATTGCAGGGAAAGACTTGGAGGCGCAATTCCAAAAAGAAATACCAAGATTACTAAATTCAAGATGCCTTCTGACGAGATTTATAATGAATTCATTGATGGTTCTGGAGACAGAGAAGTTCCTACAACAATGGCATTTGTAAGAATATTATCAAAGCTTCTAAGAGATAAGAATGTTGGTGACCTCATAGTTCCTATTGTTCCTGATGAAGCGAGAACATTTGGTATGGAAGCTCTTTTTAGACAGGTGGGAATATATTCACATGTGGGCCAGCTTTATGAACCAGTAGATAAAGAAACTCTGCTTTACTATAAAGAAGCTCTAGATGGACAGATTCTTGAAGAAGGTATTACAGAAGCAGGCTCTATGTCTTCATTCATAGCTGCAGGTACTTCATATTCTACCCATGGAATAAATACTATTCCCTTTTTCATATATTACTCAATTTTTGGAATGCAGAGAATTGGAGACCTTGTGTGGGCTGCAGGGGATATGAAATGTAAAGGATTTTTGATAGGCGGCACAGCAGGCAGGACTACACTTGCCGGTGAAGGCCTCCAGCATCAGGATGGTCATAGTCACCTCCTTGCATATCCGGTTCCAAATTTACTGGCTTATGACCCTGCATATGCATATGAGATAGCCGTAATTATTAAAAACGGAATGGAAAGAATGTATGTAAAAGGCGATGATGTATTTTATTATCTAACAGTAATGAATGAAGGCTATATCCAACCGCCTATGCCAAAAGGATCAGAGGAAGGGATTATTAAGGGAATTTACAAACTAAACAGTTCAGATAATAAGGATAGCAAACTAAAAGTCTCACTTCTTGGTAGCGGTACTATATTAAATGAAAGTATAAAAGCTAAAAAGATTCTGGAAGAAGAATATGAATTGAGTGTGGATCTTTTTAGTGTAACAAGCTATAAAGAATTATATAAAGACTGTTTGGAAACGGAACGCTGGAATATGCTTCACCCATCTGAGATTTCAAAATCAACTTTTTTAAGCAAAGTAATAGATCACGATTCAGATATAATTGTAGCTGCTTCGGACTATGTTAAAACTCTTCCAGAGTCGATTTCTTCATGGTTACCGGCTAAATGTATAAGTCTTGGTACAGATGGATTTGGAAGGAGTGCTAGTAGAGATGACTTAAGATCATTTTTTGAAGTAGATTACAGATACATTGTACTTGCCAGTTTATATGGTCTTAGCAAAGATAAAAAAGTAAAAACAGAACTAGTACAAAAAGCATGCAAGAAATTTGATATAGACACTACAAAAGATAATCCTTTTATAAGCTAATGGAGGCTATACATATATGGAATTTAAACTTCCAGAACTTGGTGAAGATATAGAAGGCGGAGATATTATTGCAATTGCTGTTAAGAAGGGAGAGACTGTAAAGAAAGAACAGACTCTCATGGAAATAGAGACTGATAAAGCTGTTATTGAGCTTCCTTCACCTGTAGATGGTTCGATATCTGATTTACATGTAAAGGAAGGTGAAACCGTAAAAATTGGGCAGCTTCTCGTTACTTTTTACTCAAATGGAGATGAACAATCGACAAAAAATACCAAACAACAAGAATCTGTAACAGAAGAATCCAGTGATGATAGACCCATAGAAGAAGAAATAAAAGTTGATAAAAAATCTAAAGAAACCACTGAACCTCAAGATGATGTAATAGAAAATACAGAAAATGATAATAACATAATAGAGATAAATAACGAAGGAGAGACTCCAACACAATCCAATATTGCTCAAATGGTTCCTGCCTCTCCATCGGTAAGAAGACTTGCAAGAGAAATTGGTGTTGATGTATCCAGGGTACAGGGCACCGGCCCTGGAGGAAGAATAAGTGAAGAGGATGTGAAAAATTTTGCTAAATCCAACCTATCTGAATTAGAAGCAGAACAAACATCTATGTCAATAACTACAAATATTAGTGCTTCGCAGAAAAAGGGTGATTCAATAGAACAGATGTCCAAGGTTAGAGTACTTACGGCGCAAAGACTTACAGAATCATGGAAAGCGCCTCATGTTACCCAGCATGATAAGGCTGACATTACCGAGCTTGAAAAGATAAGAAAGCAATACGGGGACAAAGTCAAACAAGCGGGTGGCAAACTTACCATGACTTCAATTTTAACAAAAATCTCTGCTCAGGCGCTTATTAAATATCCAAATTTTAACTGCAGCATTGATATGGATAACCTCCAAATTCTAAATAATGACGAGTTTAATATTGGAATTGCAGTTGATACAGAGAGAGGCCTACTAGTACCTGTAATAAAAAATGCAGACAAAAAGAACATAACTCAAATATCTGTTGAAATGACAGATATATCAGAGCGTTCCAGAAACAAGAAAATCAAGCCCGACGAACTACAGGGTAGCACTTTTACTATAACAAACTTAGGCGGTATAGGGGGCACATATTTTACTCCAATACTGAATCATCCTAATGTAGCAATATTGGGCATATCAAGAGCACTTATGGAGCCTGTATATATAGATGATGAATTCAAGCCCAGACTCATGATGCCCCTGTCTCTATCATATGATCATAGAATAATAGACGGCGCTGATGCCATAAAATTTTTAAGGTGGATTATTGAAGCTTTAGAAAATCCGTTTTTCACTTTGTTGGATTCATAAATTAGTTGAGGAATCAAATTGACTGATAATAATATAAATACTGAATTAGTAGTAATTGGTGCAGGTCCAGGAGGATACCCGGCTGCATTTCATGCTGCTGATCTTGGAATTAATGTAACCCTGATTGACTCTAGAGAGTATCCTGGTGGAGTTTGTAACTATGAAGGATGTATACCATCAAAAGCTTTACTTCATATATCTAAACTTATAGATGAAGCTTCTAATGCTTCTTCGCTGGGTATCACATACAAAAATCCTGATATTGATTTAAACACTTTAAGAAAATGGAAAAATGAAGTTATTAAGAAATTAACATCTGGACTCGGACAACTTTCAAAATTCAGAAAAGTAAACTACATTCAAGGATATGCCCAGTTTTTAGACTCTAACAATTTAGTTATACACAAAGATGACGAAGAACTTACCCTTAATTACAAAAAAGCCGTAATAGCAACAGGCTCATCTCCTGCAAATATTCCAGGAATTGAAATCGATAATAAAACGATAATGGATTCAACAGGCGCCTTGGAAATAGAAGATATACCTAAGAGTCTGCTCATTGTAGGTGGTGGATATATCGGTCTCGAACTAGGCACAGTTTATCAGGCTTTGGGTACAGAAGTAACCGTAGTTGAAATGATGGATAGCTTAATGACCGGAGCAGATCAGGATTTAGTAAGAGTTCTTAAAAAAAGATTAACATCAAAATTCAAGTCAATCCTTCTAAACACTAGAGTAGAAATAATAGAAAAACAAAAGGGAAGAATTAAGGCAACTTTTAAAACAAATAAAGATGAATCTATAGAAGAAATGTTCGATAAAGTTTTAGTTTCTGTTGGAAGAAAACCAAATTCACAAAACATAGGATTAGAAAATACCAACGTAAAAATTAATGATAGAGGATTTATAGAAATTAATGATAAAAGACAGACTGATGATCCTAATATTTATGCTATAGGTGATGTAGCCGGTGATCCAATGCTTGCACATAAAGCAACATATGAGGGAAAGATCGTGGTCGAAATAATTGCAGGTAAAAACGTAATTTATGATCCCTATGCAATACCTGCTGTAGTCTTTACCGATCCAGAAATCGCATGGTGCGGAGTAACCGAAGAAGAGGCTAAAGAGAAAGGACTTGACTATACTTCAACAAGATTTAACTGGGCAGCTTCCGGAAGAGCTACTACTCTTGATAGGAATGATGGTCTTACAAAGTTAATAATAGATAACAAAACACAAAGAATACTGGGAATGGGAATTGTAGGAGTAGGAGCAGGAGAGATGATAGCTGAAGGGGTACACGCAATAGAAATGGGAGCAACTGCTTCTGACTTAAAACTCACTATACATCCACATCCAACCTTAACAGAAACGATTATGGAGGCTGCTGAACTATTCTTTGGGTCATCAACTCATGTTTACAGAAAAAAACAATGAGTAAATGATGTGATTACTCGACATTGAGAAAAGCATGAATGTTCTCCTGAGTGTCAAGTCTTATACATATAATTTAACTTAAATATGACTTCCCATAAACAGGTATTGCTGCCCCGCTAATAGGATCAGAATCCTCTGTTGCAAGGAACATCATTACTTTAGCAATCTCTTCGGGTTTTACCCAGTTTTTGTGTTTTGCTTTAGGCATAGCCAGTCTATTGGCCTCTGTATCTATAGTCCCGGGAATAATTGCGTTTACGTTTATATTATGTTTAAGAACTTCTTCTGCTAATGATTTAGTAAGGTTTAGCACTCCTGCTTTTGAAGCTGCATAAGCAGATACTCCTGATGCTCCATTTATAGCCGGTTTTGCAGCTACATTAATTATCTTTCCATGCTTTTGAACTATCATCTGTGGAATTACCGATTTAGAGCAAATAAAAGTAGATTTAAGGTTCATATCAATCATTGCTTCAAAATCATATATACTTGTCTCAGTTATATCCCCCTTGGTAAAACCACCTACTATGTTTATTAAAATATCTATAGTTTTAAATCGTTTTACTGCATTATTAACTATCTTTACTATAGATTTTTCTTTTGTAACATTTCCCTTAACAATTACTACGGAGTTTGGGTAATTATCCATAAGAGGAGTAAATAATTTTAATTCTTCTTCTTTGTGATAAGTACAAATTACATTTGCTCCATGTTCTAAGAAAATATTAACTACGCTTTTTCCAAGTCCGCCCGAACCACCGGTTATAATTGCAGTTTTTCCATCAAGTTTTTTCATCATACACTCCTTTGTTGTAATACTTGTATGTATAAATATTAGTAGAATTATATCTTATTTTTACAATTACAATAACTTGACAGCTCAAGTAAATTTAGCCTTAATAAACAGTTAGAAAGGGATTAAATATATGGCAATTGATCTTTTTATTTCTATGAAGGCTGAAACTATTCAGGAGCATTTGTTTATCAAATGCAACATGATGCAGATGCCCACGGCACAGACCAATCCTTTTTTTATTGCCGAATTCAGAGAAGATGAACCGGATAAGTTAGAACTTCTTTTTAAATTTGAAGATCTTCTAAGAAATAAACTTATAAATGACAACGGGTATATTATTGAAAGAACAGATATTGGAATAAAAATTAAAAAGAAAGTAGATGAGAAAAAGGATTACATGGAAGAGTGGAATGAATGGACAGAGTTTTCCAATATGATATTTAATCAGTTAAAAGAAGTGTTGGAAGAAGAGTAGCTATTAATACTTAATACTTGAATTAAACACTTACTCAATTAATATCTTATCCTTGATTTTATTTTAGTTATCTAAATCCACTATGTCTGAAGATAAAACTGTAGAATATAAGAATACATTAAATCTGCCTAAAACGGATTTCCCTATGAAGGCAAACCTCGCTCAGCGCGAGCCTGAGTTGTTAAAAAAATGGTACAAAAACAACCTTTATTCCAAGATTAGAGATTTTTCAAAGGGAAAAGATAAATTCATTCTTCATGACGGCCCGCCTTACGCTAACGGACATATACATTTAGGACACTGCCTAAACAAGGTATTAAAAGACATAATCATAAAGTCTCAGACTCTTTTTGGAAAGGATTGCTATTATGTTCCAGGATGGGACTGCCACGGGCTACCAATTGAATATCAGGTTACAAAGAAATTAGGATCTAAAAAGGCTGATAAAACAAAATCGGAAATAAGGAAACTTTGCAGAGAATATGCAAAGAGATTTATAGACATACAAAGAGATGAATTTAAAAGGTTAGGTGTTTTTGCCGACTGGGATAATCCCTATCTCACTATGAATTATGAGTATGAAGCTAATATTGCAAAAGAGCTTGGAAAATTCATGGAAAACGGCGGTCTTTACAGAGGGAAAAAGCCTGTTTACTGGTGCTATTCCTGTCAGACTGCGCTTGCCGAAGCAGAGGTAGAATATGAAGATAAAACATCTGAATCTGTTTATGTAAAATTTAAACTACTTTCAACAATTTTTACTTCTCAGTATCCTGAACTCAAGGGCCGGGACGTATATGCTGTGATCTGGACAACCACTCCATGGACACTTCCAGCTAACCAGGGTCTTGCATTCCACCCCGAATTTAAATATGTAGCAGTTGAGCATAATGGAGAAATATTAATAGTAGCAGATGAATTAAAAGAAGCTGTACTTGGTGAGAATTTAAATGTATTAGAAACAATCAAAGGCGACAAATTTCAGTCACTTAAATTTCAGCATCCATTTTATGACAGAGAATCACTTGGTGTAAACGCAGATTATGTAACTCTCGAAGCTGGTACAGGCATTGTACATATAGCCCCCGGTCATGGTCAGGATGATTATGAAGTATCAAAACTATATGATCTGGACGTTTACGCACCTGTTAATGAAAAGGGCGTATTTACAGATGACGTAAAATTCTTTGATGGACAGTTTGTATATAAAGCTAATGAAAATATTATTGCCAAACTTGAAGAACTGGGAACTTTGATTAAGCATGAAGAAATAAGACATTCCTATCCTCATTGTTGGAGATGCAAGAGTCCTATAATATTCAGAGCCACTCCTCAGTGGTTTATATCAATGGCTGCAAATGATCTAAGAGTTAATTCACTTGCTGAAATTGACAGAGTCAAATGGATACCCGATTGGGGTAAAGAACGTATTTTTAACATGATACAAAACAGGCCTGACTGGTGTGTATCAAGACAGCGCTCGTGGGGGGTACCCATAGTTGTATTTTATTGTAATGACTGCGACACAGAAATTGCTGATAAGAATGTAGTCGATCATATATCACAAATGTTTAGTGAAAAAAGCTCTGATATATGGTTTGAATTAGAACCCGTAGAACTTCTGCCAAAAGATACTAAATGCAAAGAGTGCGGTTGTACTGAATTTAAAAAAGAATCTGATATCTTGGATGTATGGTTTGATTCGGGGGTAAGTTTTTCTTCAGTTATTGAAAATAATCCTGACATGAAGTTTCCTGCCGATTTATACCTTGAAGGAAGTGATCAGCACCGTGGTTGGTTTCATTCAAGTCTTTTAGTATCGGTCGGCACTAGAGATCATGCACCATACGACTCAGTGCTTACACACGGATTTGTTGTGGATAAAGACGGTCAGAAAATGTCCAAATCTAAAGGCAATGTAATATCCCCTGATGAAATAATAAAAAAATATGGTGCAGAAATTCTAAGGCTATGGGTAGCAGCAGAAGATTATAGTGCTGACATCAGGATATCCCAGGAAATTCTTGATAGACTTGTTGATACCTATAGAAAAATAAGAAATACATTTAGATACCTGCTTGGAAATCTGTATGATTTTGACCCAAATAAAGATGTTATAAACACTGAAGACCTTGAAGAGTGTGATAAGTGGATTTTACATAAGCTTACTCAATCAACTAAAAAAATATTACAAGCATACGAGGACTATCAGTTCCATATTGTTTACCACGAGCTCCAGAGGTTTTGCATAGTAGATTTAAGCGCAGTATATCTTGATTTTCAAAAGGATATTCTCTATACGCTTGCAAGTAATTCACATAGAAGAAAATCTACTCAAACTGCTATGTATAAAGTGTTAGATACACTAGTAAGATTATGTTCACCTGTACTTACATTTACATGCGAAGAAGTATGGCAAAATATGAAAGAAAATAATAATGATAGTATTTTCTTAAACACAATTACTGTGCCGGATTATATTAATGAAAATCTGGATACCAAATGGAAAAAGATTCTTCCTATACGAGACGAAATTCTAAAAGCTCTCGAACATGCAAGAAGAGATAAATTTGTAGGAAGTTCACTGGAAGCAAGTATTGGAATATATGCAAGTGGTGACGCATATTTTGAAGTAAGAGATAATTCAGATCTATTAAAAATGCTCACTATAGTATCTGAACTCAATATCTTGGAAGAAAAACCTGAAGATAATGATTATATATTAAAGAGTTCTGAAATATCCGGCTTAATTATTACGGTTAATAAAGCACCGGGACAAAAATGTGAAAGGTGCTGGACTTTCAGAACTTCTGTTGGATCTAACGACGAACATCCTACAATATGTTCAAGATGTATAGATGCACTAAAAGAAATGGATGTAATATAATTTATTTATTTCTAATTAGAACCACTAAAGACAAATTCGAATGTAGTTCCATTATCTCTATTAATATTAATTTTTGCGTGAAGCTGCTGTGCCAGTGCCGATATAAGCTGCATACCCATAGATTGTGATTTTTCTATATCAATATCCTTCGGTAAACCTAATCCATTATCATTTACTGTTAAGATCATATTGTCCTTTTTGATTCTTTTAATGCTAAGATTAATCTCTCCGGATCTGTTATCAGGAAAAGCATGTTTATAAGCATTTGAAATTAGTTCATTGATTATAAGGCTAAATGGGATTGCAAAATTAATATTTTTAACTATTGAATCAATTTTGAGATTTATTTTGATATTATTTGGATCTATGTTTGCGTAATCTCTAATATATCTACATAGGTTTCTTACATAAACTGATAGATCAATATTCTCAAAATCAGGCGAAGCATACAGCTGTTCATGAATAAGCGCCATAGAGTCTATTCTGGATTTACTGGCTGAAAGCAGTTCTATCATTTTTTCATCATCCAGACTGTGTGATTGGAGACTAAGCAGGCTTGATACTATCTGAAGGTTGTTTTTAACCCTGTGATGAAGCTCTCTTAGTAGTAATTCTTTTTCTTCCAAAGACTGTTTGACCTTGTTTTCTGCAGTAATTCTATCGTGTATATCTATACAAGATCCAATATATCCCGTAAATTCACCATTTGGAAGAAATCTGGGTATTCCATGATCAAATATCCACCTATACTGACCATCATGTCTTTTAAGTCTAAATTCTATTTTAAATTCTTTTCTTTTAGAAAAAGATTCATCACATATTTTTAAGACTTTTTCAAAATCATCCTTATAAACAATATTCTGCCAACCTTTGTTTAATTCTTTTTGTAGTGATCTACCTGTGAATTCAAGCCAGTTTCTGTTTACATATGTACACTGCTTATTTCTATCAGACATCCAGATCATAACCGGTGCAGTATCTGCCATATTTCTAAAACGCTGCTCGCTTTCTTTTACAGCTTCTGCCTGGAAGGCATTTTTAATAGCGGATTCAATTTGTATTGTTATGTTTTCAAGTAAGATTAGTTCCTCGCTGGTAAACGCATTCGGTGTTTTTGAATTAAAATTAATACAGCCGATGGTTTTATTATCATGCTTAAAAGGAACTGTGAAATAACTCTTTATTCCTACTTTTCTTCCAGCAGGACCTATAGATTTATCCTTGTCTACATTAGAGCAGTATCTTGATTTACCTTTAATAATAGTATCCCACGTATACCCTCTGGGATAAGGAATTGATTTTGTTATATCTATAAACCATTTGGGAAATCCTTTATATGCTTTATTAACAGCCCTGTCTCCTTCAACCAAAAATATTGAAACATTATCGACTTTATGAAGGTTTTCTACGAGTGAATCTGCTGCTGATTTAAACACTGTCTGTAGATCTATAGATTCATGTACGTTAGTAGAAATAGTTCTGATAATTGTGTCGTATTTGCTTTTATCCTTAAGAATTAAAATATTTTCCTTTAATTTTTTTTCAGATTTTGCCAGTGCCTCAGCTTTATTTGCATTATTAATGGCTATTTCTAACTGTTTAGGAATTTTTTTGAGTACTGCAATATCATCTATATCAAATGCATTTTTTTGTAGTGAATTTATATTAATAACTCCTATGGTCTTTCTACCAAGCTTAATTGGAACGGCAATATAACTTTTAGTCCCAAGCTTTTTACCAGCTTCTCCAATTACTTTATCGTTTTCAGCATCTCTTACATATAAAAATTTGCCGCTAGATAAAGCCTTCCATGTGAATCCTTTTCCCTTTGGTATTACACTTAATCTATTTATCATCCAGTCAGGATATCCTTTATGTGCCTGAAGCACGGCATTATCACCTTCAACTAAAAAAATCATAATATTTTCAACTGCAGGCATGTTCTGCGTTATAGCGAATACAGCATTATGCATAATAGTCTTTAAATCTAATGATTTATGAACGCTTTTTAATAAAGTATTAGATATTTCATCAAGTCGCTGTTTTTTTGTTAAAATATCGATATTATCTTTTAAGGATTTTTCAGAAATTTTTAATCTTTCTGCCTGTCTTGCATTATCAATGGCCACTGCTATCTGATTAGTAACATTTTCCAGCAATTCGAGATCATCTTTTCCAAATGGATCTATATGTTTAGAATGAACATTTATACAACCAATAGTATTTCCTGATATGGTAATGGGAACAGAGACATAACTCTTAGTTCCAACTTTTCTTCCAGCAGGACCAATTGATTTGTCTTTATCTATATCGGGACAATAATTTAACTTACCTTAGATTATTGTTTTCCAAGTAAATCCTCTAGGCCTTTCAAGCCTTTTTACAATATTCACAAACCATTTTGGGTGACCCCTATAAGCCTTCATTATTGCAACATCATCTTCTACTATATGAAGAGCAGCATGGTTAATTATTTTAATATTTTTTATCAATGCATCTACGGTATTATCAAATACTTGCTGTAAATCTATAGAACTATGTACGGACTTTACTACAGTACTTATAATCTCATCATAATGCTGTTTTTTATTTATTTGTTCTAAATTTATTGATAGAGATCTTTTAGAAATTTTCAATTCTTCAGCCTTCTGGGCATTATTAATCGCTACAGCTATCTGATTAGTTACTGTTTGAAGTAGAATCAGTTCATCCTTACCAAATGGATTAATAAATTTGGAGTGTACATTAATACAACCAATTGTTTTATTGTTTATAGTAATTGGTACTGAAACATAGCTCTTAGTACCTACTTTTCTACCTGCCGGGCCTATTACATTATCTTTTTCTACATCAGGACAATAATTTAGCTTTCCATCTAGAATCGTTTTCCAGGTAAAACCCCTTGGGCGTTCTAGTCTTTTTACAATGTTCACAAACCATTTAGGATGACCCCTGTGAGCCTTCATAATAACTAAGTCTTCTTCTACTATATGGAGACCTACATGGTTAATTATTTCAATATTATTAATTAATGCATCAACGGTGTTTTCAAATACTTCCTGCAAATTAATTGAACTATGTACAGAATTTACAACAGAACTAATAATTTCATCATATCTATTTTTTTTAATTAGTTCATCATAAGACTTAGATCTTGCGATTGAGATAGCAATCTGACTTCCAATGGAATTTAAAAGAGTAACTTCATTTTTACTAAAATAGTGTTCCTTAATACTTAAAATCCAAAACACACCAATAGTTTTTTTGTCAATCTTGATAGGTATTCCTACAAAACTACGAATTCCAAGTTTCTTCCCTGCTTTTCCTAATACTTTTACTTTCTGTATATCTTTTACATTAAGAATATTGCCAGATAGTATTGTTTTCCATGTAATACCTTTAGGGAAGGATATACGAGAAGCTCTTTTTAAATAGTCATCTGGAAGATTTCTATGATCTTCAAGAACTGCTTCTCGTGTAATATTGTCAACAATATAAATACATGCTATATCCACATAATCCAGTTCACAGACTTTATCAAGAGCAATTTTATATGCCTGCCTAAGATCATTGGTTTCATTTAAATTTTGAGTTACAAGATTTAATATTTCTAGATTTTTCTCTGTCTTTACTTTATCTGTGATATCTTTAAAAATACCTCTTGTATATAAAGGTTTATTATTCTCAAATTTAGAACTTGCATATCCTTCAAGTATTATTGAATCTCCATTTTTCGTAAGAAGCTTAAATTCATCAATTGATATCGATGTTTCCTGTAACATTATTTTCTGGAATAAATTAGTACAATGATTAATGGAGGTTGGATGTATAATTTGAAATATATTTAAGTCTTTAATCTCAGACCTTTTATACCCTAATTTATTTAACCAGGTTTTGTTAACATACAGAATATCACCTTGAGGAGATACACTTTGAATAAGATCATTAGAGTTATCGAATAATTCTTTATAAAAGTCGTTTTGCATAGGTTAATAAATGAGAATCAACTAAGTTATGTTATATTCATTAATGAGTTATTAATTATATACCTGTTTAAGATTAATATTAAGCATTATTTTCTTTAATAATTAAAACTTATCCACTAAATATAATGTCATTCAATAATAATGTATCTCTATTTTTAACTTGTCTTGTGGACAATATGTATCCTAATGTTGGAACATCTATGGTTAAGGTACTAAGAAGGGCAGGGGCACATAATATTAACATTCCAGAAAATCAGACATGCTGCGGCCAGCCTGCATATAATAGCGGATATCAATCTGAAGCAAAAGAAATAGCGATTAAATTTCTAGATGACTTTAAAGATTCCGAATACATAGTCTGTCCCTCAGGTTCGTGTGTATCTATGATAAAAGTATTTTATAAAGATCTTTTTAAAAATGACGATAATTACTCTGATATTGCAAATGTTATTTCTCATAACACATATGAGCTCTCCGACTTTATTATTAATATATTAGGAGTTAGTAATATTGGAGCAATGTATAGAGGTAAAGTAACTTATCATGATTCCTGCCATGCACTAAGAGAACTTGGAATAAGTGGTCAGCCAAGAGAGCTTCTAAAAAATGTTGATGGTTTACAACTGATAGAAATGGACATGCATGATGCATGCTGTGGATTTGGTGGAACGTTTTCAGTTAAATATCCAGATGTATCAACAGCAATGCTCAAAGAAAAGGTGCAATGTATCATAGATTCCGGAGCAGACACTATTGTTTCAACAGATATGGGATGTCTTATGAATATTCAGGGTTATATAAGCAGAAATAATATATCTATAAAAGTTCATCATATAGCTGAGATATTAGCTATAACTGACTGATAATATTAAATATTATGTACTATAAATATAACTTTGAAAAAGAATCAGCTAAAGCATTAGATAATCAAAACCTACAGGAAGCACTTACAAATACAACCAATAGATTCCGGACTGCACGTTCAAATAACGTTTTAGAATCTAATAATTGGGAACAATTACGGCAAGTTGCACATAATATTAAAGAACATACTATAAACAACATACATAACTATCTGATATTATTAGAAAATAATATTATACAAGCTGGTGGACAGGTTCATTGGGCAAAAGATTCTGAAGAAGCCTGCACTATTATAAGAGATATAGCTATAAATAATAATGTTAAAAAGATAGTTAAAAGTAAGTCCATGGCTACTGAAGAGATTCATCTGAATAAATCACTGCAGTCTAATGGTTACAAGGTAATTGAGACTGATCTTGGTGAGTATATTTTACAAATTTCAGACGATAAACCTTCACATATCATTGCTCCAGCAATTCATAAAAGGAAAGTTGATATATCAAAGTTATTTTCTGAAAAATTTGGAGTCCCAGAGTATGATGATCCGCAAGAACTGACTAAAATTGCACGAGAAAAGCTAAGACAGCAATTCTTAACTGCTGATATGGGAATATCAGGAGTAAACCTGGCAGCAGCAGACACAGGAACTATTGCCATAGTAGAAAATGAGGGTAACGCAAGGCTTACTACCACAGTGCCCAAAGTGCATGTGGCTCTTATGGGTATAGAAAAGATAATACCCAGATTTGATCAAATGGGCTTATTTCTAAAACTTCTGATAGGTAGTGCCACAGGGCAAAAGATATCCACTTATGTATCATTTATCACAGGTCCTAGAAAAAGGGGGGAATCTGACGGCCCCAAAGAATTCCACCTGGTTCTGCTCGATAATGGAAGGAGCAAGATGCTTACAAATCCAAACACCAGGGAGTCGCTTTACTGCCTAAGATGCGGGGCTTGCCTTAATATATGTCCTGTTTACAGGCAGGTTGGGGGGCATGCATATGGTGGAACATATTCAGGCCCAATTGGCGCTATTATAAATCCACAGCTTGAGGGACTGGATAAATACCCTGATCTTCCTTTTGCATCTTCTCTTTGCGGAGCCTGTAAAGATGTGTGTCCAGTAAAAATTGATTTTCCAAAGGTTTTATTGGATTTAAGAAGACAGGTTGTTGAAAATAAAAAGAATAGCAGGGCAGGGGGTTTAGAAAAATCAGTATTCATAATATGGAAGAAAATGAATCAGCATCCCAGATTACTGAAATTATTGAATAATATTGCACATTATATGCCTCATTCTTTAATATCTAAAATATTTTCAAGATGGACTAAATCCAGAGACATAACCCATATTCCACAAAAAACATTTAAACAGATTTGGAAGGATGAAAAAAATGTCTGATTCAAGAGAATCTATTTTAAATACTATCAGTAACTCATTGAGGAAAAAACCTGAGAGTACTTTTGAACCATATAGTGGTTTTGATAATAATGATTATCTTACGATTAATTATAATACAGATCTTCTAACAGAATTCAGCCAAAAATTAGAATCATTAAGCGGAAATGTAAAAGTAGTTAAAAACAAGAGGAATCTTAGTAAATCAGTCACTGATATTTTTTCTTCAACTAACTCAAACAACTTTATTGGTTGGGAATGTGTTGAATTATCTAGTGTATACAGAAGGTTAGAGAAATTAGGGTACAAACATATCAAGAGTAATAGAAAATCTCAACAAGCAAAATGTGATATAGGTATCACTCTTGCAGATTATGCTATCTCTGAATCAGGCACTATAGTTTTATACAATAATAAAACACAAAACAGGAATTCATCCCTTATTGTACCAATACATATAGCTATCTTAAGGAAAGAAAAGATAGTAAAGAGCATATTTGATCTGATAGCCAGATTATCTAATGATTACAGTACATTGGAAAATATAAATGAACTTTCAAACTGTATTACCTTAATAACAGGCCCTAGCAGAACTGCAGATATTGAGCTTAACTTAACCCTTGGCGTTCATGGACCAAAAGAGTTGTATGTAGTTGTTATGTAAACCTATTAATTATCCAAATAATCCCTTGCATTGAATGCCTGTCCATTTGTATCTATGGAGTCGTCAGAAGCTAGGTGAAGAAAAATGGGAGATATATCCTCTGGCGTTGGTAGAGTTAATGGATCTTCATCAGGGTAAGCATCAGCTCGCATATCTGTTCTTGTACCGCCGGGATTGACTGAGTTTACTCTGATATTCGTATCCTTCAGTTCATCAGCCAAGACCTGTGTGAGACCCTCAAGTCCAAACTTGGATGCTGCATAGGCTCCCCATTCAGCTTTTCCTTTTCTACCGACACTGGAGCTAACGTTTATTATTGATGCATTAGTAGATTTTTCTAATAATGGAAGAAAAGCCTTTATCACATAAAACTGTGAATTTAGATTAATCTTAATTACAGAATCCCATATATCTTCGGGAGTATCCTTAATTTTTGCTCTTACCCCCAGTATGCTTGCATTATTTAATAGTACATCAAGATGTTTAAATTCATTTGAAACTGAAGCTTGTAAATCCTTAACATCCGAAAGTTTTGTAATGTCTACCGAAAATCCTCTTATATTACCTACAGCGCTTAGTTCATTAACTGTATCATCTAAGACATCTTTATTTCTGGCACAAATAATAACATTTGCGCCTTGTTCTAAAAAAACCTTAGCTAAACCCTTACCAATACCTTTAGAACCACCTGTAATTAACACATTCTTGTCTTTTAGCTTCATAATGGGCGTATTATAGCGTAAAGACGGTTATATTGCTATTATGGAAAGAAATAGAGTTATTGTCCGATAAGATATATTATGTTAACTATTATATATAGATACTATTATGTATAAATATTAAGGATTTGGTTCATTAGATAAATATTGGATGGTTTTAGATCATAATAATTTGGGTTTGTATAATCACCCCTTATTACTAATGATATCCTACTTATTCCGATAGATTTTGTTTTTTTCTTTCTTCCCATTCTTCCTCACATTCCATTACTCTAGTAAATGTATTAACCCACCCTTCTTCTTTCTTTAATTCATTATCGTCATCTGGGAAATGAAATATTTTAGTAGACCAATCATCACAAAATTTATCAATATCATACTGAGTAAGTAAATTGTTATAATTCTTTATATTCATAAATGCTTTAATTTCCCCATACTTATAATAATCTTTTAAAAAATTTAAATATTCCTTCTTTCCAGTTCTTTCATAAAAATTAAGCTTATCTGTTGTTAGATATAAACGCCTTCTTATATTCCTAAAATCATTAATTCTCTGAGTTTCATCGACATCTAAAGAATTTAATTGAATAGCCGTTCCCAAAAGTAGATCTATATGGCTTACGCTATTATTGGTGATATTTTCTCCTAGCTTATAAAAATCCAAATCTTCTACTATGACTCTTTTATATTTATTACCATGTTTGATATATGTTTTATTAGAAACAATATATTTACGAAAATATGTAAAATATGATGATATATGATTGGTTGATAATATGGATATCAGATAGGAGAACACTTCATTGTTAGTTTTATTGATATAATAATCAAATATCAATTTATGTAGTTCACTATTATAAAGATTTATATTATTGTATTCATTACCCTCTTTTAAATATCTTATTGTTTTTACTGGGTCTTTATCAAGAGCATAATAATAACTTAACAAATAGTACGGAAGTGCATTTGATCTATCATAATTTTTGAATTTTAAAAGAACCTTTAGCAGTTCGGTATTGTCTTTAATCTCTTCTGTGTTTACATGATGGTAATAATAGAGAATAGCCAATAGTGGATCGAAAGGTTCGTTGAAGACTTTTTCGTCTCGTAGTTTTAATATTCTTTGTACATCAAGTTCATCCTTCCTTTCATAGTAATAACCGGTAGCAAGATAAATTATTAGTGAATTCCTGTCTTTTGCTTCATCTTCTTCAATAAAATAAGAATTATCCCAATTTTTATCAGCAATCTTCTGCCATGTAAGTTCTGGTTTCTTAACACAGGAAATTGTAAATATGATTAACAAACTTATAGTTAGTATTATTCTAGTATTGTAAATACTTTTCATATTCGCCACTTGATAAAAAATTCAATAATAATTATATTATCAGGGATTTACTTTATAAATACAATTGGTTGGAGTTAGATAAATGCCTATTTATGAATATGAGTGTCAAAAATGCGGAGCAGTATTTGAAGAGTTTCAGTCGTTCAGTGATGAGCCGATAAAGAAATGCAAGATCTGCAAGAAAGGTAAAGTAGAAAAACTTATTTCGCTCTCTTCTTTTCAGCTCACAGGATCAGGTTGGTACTCTACAGACTATGTGAAAGGCCCGGGCATCCCTCCAAAAGCAGCCGATCAGGCAAACCCTGCAGTTACTAATCCTGCTGAAGTTAAGGGTTCAGGCTATAAAGACTCTGCTACTACAATGGACTCTATCAAAAAGGCTACAAAAAAATGACCTTCCCCCCTATAATAGTACCAGATTACAAGTTAGAATTTTAGGTAATAAACCCTATGAATAGGAGGCAAGGGAAATGCCCAGGAAGCGTTACACGCCAGAGCAAATAATAAGATATTTAAGACACGCAGAAGTTC
>JBFFSH010000033.1:0-26213 GCA_041572575.1 Thermodesulfobacteriota bacterium | reverse complement strand
GCCTGGGGATAACATCAACATGGTTGTGGAGTTAATAACAGAAGTGGCAATGGAAGAGAAGCTGAGGTTTGCAATAAGAGAAGGCGGCAGAACAGTAGGTGCCGGTGTGGTAACTAAAATATTGGAGTAATGATAAAAAATGGGTGATAACACAGTAAATGTAACGCTTGCCTGTGGAGATTGTAAAAGAAGGAATTACTCTACAATCAAGAATAAAAGAAACCATAGTGAAAAGCTTGAATTTAAAAAATATTGCAGATGGTGCAAGAAGCATACACAGCATAAGGAAACAAAATAAAGGGCAGTGGCTCAATTGGCTAGAGCACTTGACTCCAAATCAAGCGGTTGGGGGTTCGAGTCCCTCCTGCCCTGAATAAAATTTATTAATTATTAAATATGAGCAATTTTAACGATCTAAAGAATAGAACAAGCGATTTTTTAAAAGATGTAGAGGTAGAGATAACAAAAATTACCTGGCCATTTTTAAATGATACACTTAAATCAACACTGGCTGTAGTTGTTATATCAACAATACTCATTGGTTTTCTTTTTGGTGTTGATTCGCTTTTTTCGATGGTGGTTAAGTACGTATTAGCTTAAAGCTTTACGGAGAGAATAATAATATGTCAAAAAGATGGTATGTTGTACATACTAACACAGGATTTGAAGACAGGGTAAAAACCTATATAACCGACAGGGCTAAAGCGGAAAATCTCGAAGATTCTATTTCTGAAGTGCTTATTCCTACTGAAACCATTGTTGAAGCTGCTAAAGATGGCAAGAGAAAAACTTCAATTAGAAAGTTCTTCCCTGGTTATATACTAGTAAATATGGAATTAAATGAAGTAACCTGGCATTTTCTAAGGGATATTCCCAAGGTAATAGGTTTTGTAGGAGGAAAGTTAAAAGACGGTAAAATTGACCCCAACTCTGTTCCTGACATTGATGAGAATGAAGTAATGAAGATCAAAACTCAGGTTGAGGAAGGAAGCCTTAAACCCAAACCTAAGATTTTTTATGAAAAAGGTGAGACTGTTAAGGTTAATGAGGGTCCTTTTGCTAATTTTACTGGAGTGATAGAAGAGGTGAATTCCGATAAAGCTAAAGTACAGGTTAATGTAACTATTTTTGGAAGAACTACACCAATCGAACTAGACTTTAATCAAGTGGAGAAATTATAGCTATGAAAAAAGAAGTAGGACAAATTAAACTATTAATCGAAGGCGGCAAGGCATCACCATCACCTCCTGTAGGACCTGCTCTGGGTCAAAGAGGGGTAAACATTATGGAGTTTTGTAAGGCATTTAATGCACAAACACAAAATTCACCAGACCTTCTGCCGGTTACGGTTATCGTATATGCTGACAGGTCGTTTTCGTTTGTTGTAAAAACTCCACCGGTTTCCTATTTACTTAAAAAAGCAGCAAAAATCAAAAAAGGATCCAGTGAGGTTCCTAGAGTTAAAGCAGGCAAAGTTACTAAAGATCAGATTCAAGAAATAGCTAATACCAAAATGGAAGACCTTAATGCTGATACAATAGAATCAGCAATGAGGATTATCGAAGGTACAGCCCGAAGTATGGGGCTTGAAATACAGTAATATTAAAATTAGGAGCAAGAAATGGCATCAGGGAAAAATTACATAGCAGCTAAACAAAAAGTAGACATTGATAAGTTGTATAGCGTGGATGAATCGCTTGGGCTTATATCGGAGACAAAAGTAGCAAAATTTGATGAAACTGTCGAGCTTGCTATTAAACTTGGCATTGATCCAAGGCAGGCTAATCAACAGCTTAGAGGAGCAAAAGTTCTTCCTCATGGAGTTGGCAAGGATATCAAAGTACTCGTTTTTGCAAAGGGTGAGAAAGTAAAAGAGGCTCAGGATGCAGGGGCTGATTATGTAGGTTCCGATGATCTTGTTGAAAAAATACAAAATGAGAACTGGTTTGATTTTGATGTAGCTGTAGCCACTCCGGATGTTATGAGCAGTGTTGGTAAACTTGGTAAAGTGCTCGGTCCCAGGGGGCTAATGCCAAGTCCTAAGGTTGGCACGGTTACTTTTGAAGTAAAAAAAGCAGTCGAGGATTCAAAGGCTGGAAGAATAGAGATAAAAAATGATAAGGGCGGCGTTGTACATGCTCCGTTTGGAAAATCTTCATTTTCTGTAGATAAGTTAAAAGCTAATTTCTTGTCATTGCTAGATGCTATTATGAAAATGAAACCATCTGCTTCAAAAGGTGTATATCTTAGAAAAATAGTTATATCAAACACCATGGGGCCTGGTATAAAAGTAGATATTAATGATATTAAAGAACAGATCAAAACATTTGATTTTGCTGCATAGAAATATATAAGGGAGTTATTAAATGCTTAGTAAACAACAGAAAATTGATCTTGCAAAAGATTACGGTGAAAAGTTTAAGGAGGCATCTTCTGTATTTGTGCTCGACTATAAGGGGCTTACTGTTAAAGAGATACAGGATCTTAGAAGAAGCGTAAAAAAAGCTAATGCTCAGTTTTCGGTAGTTAAAAACTCGGTACTGAAATACGGCGCTGAAGGCAGTGAGGTCGAAAAAATAGCTGATATGTTTATAGGGCCTACAGCAGTAGCAATATCCAAAGAAGATCCTGTTTCTATCGCAAAAGCATTTGTCGATTCAATTAAAACACTTCCTCAGGTAAAACTCAAAGGAGGCTTAGTTGATGGCAGCGTTCTAAGTGAGTCCGAGATTACAAGCTTATCAAAACTACCTTCCAGAGAAGCAATGCTCGGGCAGTTTGTTGGAATGTTAAACAGTCCACTGACTGGTTTTCTTGCTACTATTAAAAATATGCAGACTAAACTGGTTTATGCGTTAAATGAGGTTAAAAATACAAAAGAGTCTTAAATTTAAAAATTAAATGAAAAATCAACAATTATTATCCTTAGGAGGAAACTAAAATGGCTGAAGTTACTAGAGCTGATGTTCTTACATACCTTGAAAATTCAACAATGCTTGAGCTTTCAGAGTTAATAAAAGAAGTAGAAGATAAATTTGGCGTTACAGCAGCAGCACCCGCAGTTGCAGTTGCAGCCCCCGTAGGTGGAGCAGATGATCAAGCCGCCGCAGGTGCTGAAAAGACCGAATTCAATGTTGTACTGCAATCGATTGGTGATAATAAAATACAGGTTATTAAAGCTGTAAGAGAAATTACCGCTCTCGGACTAAAAGAAGCAAAGGAACTGGTAGAATCTGCACCCAAAGCAATTAAAGAAGGCCTTTCTAAAGAAGAAGCCGACGATATTAAAAAGAAATTAGAAGAAACTGGTGCAGGAGTAGAAGTACAATAAGCCTATCTTTTACATTAATCTACAGAATATTTGTTATAACTTTTACGTTTTTTATCCAAAAACTAACAGGGGAGGTGTGTAGAATTGAGTCATAATTTAAATGGTGCAAACACACTCCGATTTAGAAAATCATTTTCAAAGATACCACCTATTTTAGAAAATCCACATTTGCTGGATGTTCAGATTAAATCTTATCTTGAATTTCTGCAGATTGACGTTGATCCTGAGCAAATTCAAAATCAGGGTATTCAAAGAGCGTTTGAGCTTGTCTTTCCTGTTGAAGATTACAATGAGAAAGCAACTTTGGAATATGTTAAATACAGGTTTGAAAAACCCAAGCACGAACCACTTGAATGCAGACTGAAAGGATATACCTATGTTGCTCCGCTGTATGTAACATTCAGACTGGTAATATGGGAAAGCCCTGAAGATGCCCCTGAAGAAAAATCGATAAGAGATGTAAAAGAACAGGAAGTATATTTTGGTGAAATTCCTCTTATGACCGAAAACGGTGCATTTATCGTAAATGGTACTGAAAGGGTAATTGTAAACCAACTTCACCGCTCCCCAGGTGTGTTTTTTGATCAGGTATCTGCAAAGGATACAACAACAGGCAGATCTACCTACTCTGCAAGGATAGTCCCTCAGGACGGCAGATGGCTTGATTTTGAGTTTGATGCAAAGGATTTACTGCAGGTAAGAATCGATAGAAAGAAGAGATTTCCTTCATCTGTGCTCCTAAAGGCTCTTGGTCTTAGCAACCGTGAGATTATGTATTATTACTACCCTTCTGAAACTGTTTATATGGATGGAGATGATGTCCATAAGTCAATTGACCCGGAGCTTTTATCCTATCAGCGCTGTAGTGTAGATATAGTTGATCCTAATACATCTAAGGTGTTAGTGAAAAAAGGTAGAAGGTTTGTAAAGAATTCTATTGATAGAGTAACATCCGCAGGTCTTGACCGCATACCTATTTTGTCTACTGACATAATAGGAAGGATATCTGCTGATGAGCTAAAAGACGCTAATGATGAAATAATATTAAACTTTAATGAAGAGATTGACGAAGAAAAACTTGAAGTTCTAAAGTCTTCTGGAGTAAAGGAATTTAAACTATTTTATATTGATAACGTTTCAGTGGTTGCATCTCTTAGAAATACTATTCTTGTTGATAAAATTGCAAATACTGAAGAAGCTATAATAGATATTTATAAAAAGTTCAGACCAACTGATCCTCCTACATATAATGTTGCTGAAACATTTTTTAATAATATGTTCTTCAATCCTGATACATATAGATTGTCTCAGGTGGGAAGGCTTAAAATAAATTATAAGCTAGACCATGGAATATCTGAAGAAACAATGACTCTTACCAAAGAGGATATTCTCGAATCCGTAAGATATATACTAAATTTAAGAGGCGGCAGGGGATCAACTGATGATATCGACCATCTGGGTAACAGAAGGGTTAGAACAGTGGGAGAACTTGTAGAGGACAGGTTTTACCATGGACTGGAAAGGCTTGCCAGATCTGTTAAGGAAAAAATGGGATATCAGGCAGTGGAAAACCTCATGCCAAGTGAGCTTGTGATTCCAAAGACAGTGATTTCAGTGGTAAAAGAATTTTTTACTACAGGACAGCTTTCACAGTTTATGGATCAAACAAATCCGCTATCAGAGATCACACATAAAAGAAGACTTAGCGCTCTTGGCCCGGGGGGTCTTACTAGAGAGAGAGCAGGTTTTGAAGTTAGAGACGTACATTCATCTCACTATGGAAGAATCTGTCCTATTGAAACACCTGAAGGGCCTAATATTGGTCTAATCTCAAGTCTTAGTACATATGCCAAGATAAATGACCACGGGTTTATTCAAACACCATACAGAATTGTAGAAAATGCTGTAGTTACTAAGGAAATAAGATATTTAAACGCGCTTGAAGAAGAACAGTACATTATTGCTCAGGCTAATGCGCCTATTGATGAAAATGGAAAATTTAAAAACGATTTAATATCTTCAAGACACAAGGGAGAGTTTTTAATAACTGAGGCTGAAAATGTTCAGCTAATGGATGTTTCCCCCGCACAGCTTGTTTCTGTTTCAGCATCACTCATTCCTTTTTTGGAGCATGATGATGCAAACAGGGCTCTTATGGGATCGAACATGCAGAGGCAGGCTGTACCTCTAATTAAGTCAAAAGCCCCACTTGTGGGAACGGGATTTGAAAACATCGTGGCAAAAGATTCAGGAGTGACTGTGGTTGCCAAGAGAGATGGGATTGTAGAGTTTGTTGATGCTTCAAAGATAGTTATAAGAGGAATAGAAGAGGAAAACGGAGCTGAAGCCGGTGTGGAGTTGTATAATTTATTAAAATTTCAAAAATCTAATCAAAATACATGCTGGAACCAAATACCAATAGTTAAGAAGGGTGAAAAAATAAGTGGGGGGCAGATTATTGCCGATGGCCCGTCTACTCAGTATGGTGAGCTTGCCCTTGGACAAAATGCTATTGTAGCATTTATGCCATGGGGTGGATACAACTTTGAAGATGCCATCCTTATAAGTCAAAGACTTGTAAAAGAAGACAGTTTTACCTCAATTCATGTCGAAGAGTTTGAGTGTATTGCAAGAGAAACCAAGCTTGGAAGAGAAGAAATAACAAGGGACATACCAAATGTTGGTGATGATGCGCTTAGGAATTTAGATGAAAGTGGAATCATTCGAATTGGTGCTGAGGTAAGAGCAGGAGACATTATTGTTGGTAAGATATCACCGAAAGGTGAAACACAGCTCTCACCAGAAGAAAGACTACTTAGAGCGATCTTTGGAGATAAAGCCGGCGATGTAAAAGATACTTCTTTAAAGGCTTCACCGGGGGTAAATGGAACCGTAATAGATGTGAAGATGCTGGTATCGAGAGTTGCCGAGAAAGATGAGAGAGCAAAAAGCATCGAAGATTTTGAGGTTACTAAACTTAAACAGGACAGAGATGATGAAATTAAGATTTTAAAAGAAGACTCTGTAGATAAAATCAAGACTAAACTTTCGGGAAAAACATCTGCATCAAAACTAAACGTAAACAGAAAGGCAGTGCTAAAACCTGGGGATACCATTACAGATGAAATTCTTGATACAATACCATTTGAAAAACTTGCGGATATAAGCGTAAAAGAAAGTGAATCAATCGAGCACGAAGTAAAAAAGGTTATAGAAAGAACACTCGAACAGACAGACCTTATAAAAATGGTCTATGACAATAAACTTACCAAAATATCAAAACCCGATGAACTGCCCCCGGGAGTACTGAAAGTTGTCAAAGTATATGTTGCTGTTAAAAGGAAGCTTTCTGTTGGAGATAAAATGGCGGGAAGGCATGGAAACAAAGGTGTTGTTTCTAATATAGTTCCTGTAGAGAACATGCCTTATTTACCGGACGGAACTCCTGTAGATATGGTATTGAATCCGCTTGGTGTACCTTCAAGGATGAACGTCGGGCAGATTCTCGAAACTCACCTGGGCTGGGCCGCAAAAGAACTTGGCAATCAGATACAAGAATATATGCAAACAGAATACAGCCCAGAGGTTCTTAAGAAAAAGCTAATGGATATATTTGATGAGCCCAACGTAAATAAATATATAAAACAATTAAACGACGAACAGGTATTGGAACTGATTGAAAAATATGATGAAGGAATACCGGTAAAGACTCCTGTGTTTGATGGAACCGAAGAGTCTGAGATTAAATCAATGTTAGCGCAAGCAGGACTTCCACTTGAAGGTAAGACTATTCTTTTCGATGGTAGAACCGGAGAGCCGTTTGATCAAAAAGTAGCAGTAGGGGTTATGTATATGCTAAAACTTCATCATCTTGTAGATGAAAAAATTCACGCACGTGCCATAGGACCTTATTCTCTTGTTACTCAACAGCCACTTGGTGGTAAGGCGCATTTTGGCGGACAGAGGCTTGGTGAAATGGAAGTATGGGCACTGGAAGCTTATGGCGCATCTTATACTCTACAGGAATTTCTCACGGTTAAATCTGATGATGTAATAGGTAGAACAAGAGTATTTGATTCAATCGTAAAAGGTAATATGGATTTTGAGCCGGGAATTCCCGAGTCTTTTAAAGTACTGCAAAACGAATTACAGGCCCTTGCCCTGGATATTGAATTACAGGAAGAGGAAGAAGAAACAACAACATCTGCTTTATAATCAAATGAAAAACATTTGATTGGAGGTCATTATGAGTATGGATATAGATACATTATTTGAAAAACCAAAAAATCCTTCTGACTATTCTTCAGTAAAAATATCTATTGCGTCTCCCGATAAGATTAAAAGTTGGTCTTTTGGTGAAGTTAAAAAGCCTGAAACCATTAATTACAGAACATTTAAACCTGAAAGAACCGGGCTTTTTTGCGCAAAAATATTTGGACCTGTAAAAGATTACGAATGTCTTTGCGGAAAATATAAAAGACTAAAACACAGGGGACATACTTGTGAAAAATGTGGAGTAGAAGTAATTACCACAAAGGTTAGAAGAGAGAGAATGGGGCATATAGAGCTTGCCTCACCAGTAGCTCATATATGGTTTTTAAGATCCATACCCAGTAGAATCGGAATGCTTTTGGATATGACTCTAAAAGACCTTGAAAAGGTTTTATACTACGAGTCTTATGTTGTTACAGACCCAGGACAGACCCCTCTGAAATTTGCTGAAACCGTAAGTGAAGAGAGATACAGAAGGGCTTTGGAAGAATATGGCATGTCTTTTAAGGTAGGAATGGGTGCACAAACTGTAAGGGACATGTTAAAGTCCATTGATCTGGTTGAGCTATCAGAAATACTTAGAGTTGAACTTAGAGAAACCTCATCTCCAATAAAAAGAGCAAGAATATCAAAGAGACTGCGTATAGTAGAAGCTTTTAGGAATTCTAAAAATAAACCGGAGTGGATGATACTAACAAGAATTCCTATTCTTCCACCGGATTTAAGACCTCTTGTTCCACTTGACGGCGGCAGGTTTGCAACTTCGGATTTAAATGATTTATACAGAAGGGTTATTAACAGAAATAACAGACTAAGAAAATTACTTGAGCTCGGAGCTCCCGATATCATTGTTAGAAACGAAAAGAGAATGCTTCAAGAAGCGGTAGATGCACTTTTTGAAAACGGCAGAAGAGGAAGACCTGTACTTGGTCATAATCACAGACCACTTAAAAGTTTGAGCGATATTATTAAAGGTAAACAAGGTAGGTTTAGACAGAATCTTTTAGGTAAGAGGGTAGACTATTCTGGAAGATCGGTAATTACAGTTGGCCCTGATTTAAAGCTTCATCAGTGTGGTCTGCCTAAGCAGATGGCCCTTGAACTGTTCCGCCCTTTTATTTATCAAAGACTCGAGAAATGGGGCGCAGCTGCAACAATTAAAATAGCCAAGAAACTTGTAGAACAGGAAGCTCCAATTGTATGGGATGCACTCGATGAAGTAATTCAGGAACATCCTGTGCTTCTAAACAGGGCTCCTACACTTCATAGACTTAGTATTCAGGCATTCGAGCCTATCCTTATTGAGGATAAGGCTATCAAGATTCACCCTCTGGTCTGTCCAGCATACAATGCCGACTTTGATGGTGACCAGATGGCTGTGCATCTGCCTTTATCACTGGAAGCTCAGACAGAGTGTAGAACACTAGTTATGTCTACAAATAATATTCTTTCTCCCGCACACGGAAAACCAATTATTCTTCCCACACAGGATATCGTGCTTGGTGTTTATTATATGACAAGGGATATCCCCTATGAAAAAGGTGAAGGTAAAACATTCTATTCGATTGATGACGTAAGGTTTGCATATGATGCAAATGAGGTAGCGATACATTCAAAAATCAAATTTCATTTAAATGAAAATTTCTATGATACAACTGTAGGCAGGGTGCTGCTTTATGAAATACTCCCGGAAGGTCTTGATTTTGAGCTTATAAATAAAGTGATGACTAAAAAGGCAATTGAAGTATTGGTGGATACCTGCTTCAGGACTTCAGGTGGTAAAAACACCGTACTGCTCGCAGACCGTCTGAGAACAATGGGGTTTCAGTATTCAACCCGTGCAGGAATTTCAATATCTATTGATGATATGATAATCCCTGAAAGAAAAAAAGATCTTTTGTATAAAGCCAATAGCGAAGTAGTAAAAGTTCAGAATCAGTATTCGCAGGGTCTCATTACAGATGGAGAAAGATATAATAAGGTAATTGATATTTGGGCCAAAACAGGAGATGAAGTAGCTCATGAGATGATGGATGAGCTGTCAACAGACACAATTAGAACAAATGAAGGCGAAGAAGTAACACGTCCTACATCCAATCCAATATTTATGATGGTTGAATCAGGTGCAAGAGGAAGTCAGGCTCAGGTTAGACAGCTTGCAGGAATGAGGGGACTTATGGCAAAACCTTCTGGTGAGATCATTGAAACGCCGATTACATCGAATTTTAGAGAAGGACTTACGGTACTTCAATATTTTATTTCTACCCATGGTGCTCGTAAGGGTCTTGCCGATACTGCTCTTAAAACTGCTAATGCGGGTTACCTTACAAGAAGGCTCATAGACGTAGCTCAGGAAGTTATGGTAAATGAACATGACTGCGGAACAATAGAAGGCATTACGGTCTCTGATTTTGTTGAAGGTGGTCAGGTAATAGACAGGGTTGGAGAAAGAGTGCTTGGCAGAGTGGCACTAGAAGATATTATTGATCCAACCACTGGAGAAGTAATTGTTAAAGAAAACAACGAGATTGATGAAGAAGCAGCACACAGAATCGATGAAGCAGGAAACCTGTCTGAGGTTAAAATCAGATCAGTATTAACATGCGAAGCCAGACACGGTGTATGTATCCTGTGTTACGGAAGAAATCTTTCATCCGGAAAACTTTCCAATATTGGTGAAGCAGTTGGTATTGTAGCTGCCCAGTCAATCGGGGAGCCCGGAACCCAGCTTACTATGAGAACGTTCCATATCGGTGGTGCTGCAAGTCAGAGGGTAGCAGAAAGTACTCTTGATTCTCAACACGAAGGAACAATTAAACTGGTTGATGTAAAATCAGTTATGAATAAAGAGGGACACCTGATTGTTACAAACAGAACCGGTGTGTTGGCAGTTATTGATGATAAGGGTTTTGAAAGAGAAAAATATCCACTTGTATTGGGTGCTAGACTTAAGGTCTCAGAGGGTGATAGAGTTAAAGAGGGTGATCTAATAGCGGATTGGGATCCATATAACACACCATTTATTTCTGATATTTCAGGAGTATCAAAGTATCAGGATTTAGAAGAAGGCATAAGTATGAAAGAGCAGGTTGATGAAGTAACGGGTATTTATAAAAAGGTAGTGATGGAATCAAAAAATCCTGATTATCACCCTGCAATGATAATTGAAAATGCTGAAGGCGGGCATGTGCAGTACTCGCTTCCGGTAGGAGCAGTTATAGAAAAGAATTCAGGAGAAGAGATATTTGCAGGTGATGTTATCGCTAAGATACCAAGAGAGACTGCAAAGACAAAGGATATCACCGGAGGTCTTCCAAGGGTTGCTGAACTTTTTGAAGCAAGAATTCCAAGAGATCCCGCCGTTGTAACAGAAATTGATGGAATCGTTACATATGGAAAAGATTTAAAGGGTAAGAGAAGACTCGTAGTTACTCCTGAGATGGGTGAGCCAAAAGAATATCTCGTTCCAAGAGGAAAGCACGTATTAGTAAGAGATGGAGAAAGGGTTACTGCCGGAGATCAGCTGGTTGACGGCTCTGTTAATCCCCATGATATTCTTAGCATTAGGGGAGAGAAAGCACTTTCGAGATATCTTGTAGATGAAATACAGGAAGTTTACAGGCTGCAGGGTGTTAAAATTAATGATAAACACATTGAATCAATAGTTAAACAGATGTTAAAGAGGGTGAGGATTAAAGAGCCGGGAGATACTACGTTTCTTGTGGGTGAAGCTATTGAAAAGCAAACCTTCTTTGAAGAAAATCAGAAAATAATAGAGCAGGGCGGTAAACCCGCAACTGCTGAACCACTTCTTCTTGGTATAACAAGAGCGTCCTTAAGCACAGAGAGCTGGCTTTCTGCTGCGTCATTCCAGGAAACAACAAGGGTGTTAACAGAAGCTGCTTGTGAAGGTAAGGAAGACAAGCTTAGAGGACTTAAGGAAAATGTAATTATGGGTAGGCTAATACCGGCAGGTACAGGACTTCCAATGTACAGGAATATTGATATTGAGGTTGAAGCTCCTGAGATTCCTGTTCCTTTACCAATTGAAGAAGAAACACAGACTGTTTAATTGAATAAAATTGTTAATGTCTTGCTGAACTGAATGTCTGAAGATCTATACAGTCAGATTGAGAAGTCTTACAATCCAAAGAGTCTAGAACAGAAGTGGTATGACCTTTGGATGGAAAAAAAATACTATAGTACGGACTCTGAATCTTCAAATAAACCGTTTACCATAGTAATTCCTCCCCCTAACGTTACAGGATCACTCCATATAGGTCACGCCCTCAATAATACCCTTCAGGATATCATCATCAGATACAAGAGGATGAAGGGTTTCGATGCGCTTTGGGTTCCGGGAACAGATCATGCCGGTATTGCGACACAGATGATAGTTGAGAGGGAGCTTGCAAAAGAAAATATTCTAAAAGAACAACTTGGAAGAGAAGAGTTTGTAAAAAGAGTATGGAAATGGAAAGAAGAGTCAGGAGGTACAATTACAAATCAGTTAAAAAGACTTGGTGCTCTGCCCGACTGGAGTAGGGAAAAGTTTACTCTTGATAATAGCTTATCCCAGGCAGTTAGAAAGGTGTTTGTTGATTTATACAATGAGGGGCTTATTTATAAAGATAAAAGGCTTGTTAACTGGGATGTAAAACTAAAGACAGCGGTATCAGACCTTGAGGTTGATCAGAGAGAAGTAAAAGGAAAACTCTGGTATATAAAATATCCCATAGAAAATTCAAAGAAATATATAACAGTTGCAACTACAAGACCTGAAACCATGCTTGGCGATACCGCAGTTGCTGTGCATCCTCAAGATAAACGTTATGAAAAATTAATAGGTAAATATGTATTGCTTCCTCTTACGGATAGAAAAATACCAATAGTGGCTGATGAATATTCTGATCCGGAAAAAGGTAGTGGCGCTGTCAAGATTACCCCTGCTCATGATTTTAATGATTTTGAAGTTGGAAAGAGGCATGATCTTGAGATGATAGATATATTTACTGAAAGTGCCGTATTAAATTCCAATGTGCCGGATAAATATGAAGGGCTTTCCAGATTTAAGGCAAGGAAACAAATATTAAGTGATCTTGAAGACTTGGGGCTTTTGGAAAAGGATGAAGATATAAAACACTTTGTTCCATATGGTGACAGGTCAGCAGAGATTGTTGAGCCGAGGCTTACTTACCAGTGGTATGTAGATGCTAAAGAGCTTGCCAAAAATGCTATCAAGGCTGTTGAAGATGGGGAAATAAAATTTCATCCTAAGTACTGGGAAAATACATTTTTTGAATGGATGAATAATATTGAGCCATGGTGTATTTCAAGGCAGATATGGTGGGGGCATCAGGTGCCTGTATGGTACGGGCCTGATGGCAAAATATTTGTAGAACTTAGTGAATCGGATGCATTAAAATCAGCAACCCTGCATTACGGCAAAGAAATAGAACTTACCCAGGATACAGATGTGCTGGACACTTGGTTCTCATCGGGTCTTTGGCCCTTTACTACCTTAGGGTGGCCTGAGCAAACTGTTGATCTTAAAAAATACTATCCTACAAGTGTGCTAATAACTGCATTCGATATCATATTCTTCTGGGTAGCAAGGATGATCATGATGGGTATTAAGTTTACGGGGCAGGTGCCATTTAGAGACGTTTATATCCATGGTCTGATAAGAGATGAAAAGGGTGAGAAGATGAGTAAAACCAGGGGCAATGTTATAGACCCGCTGGAAATTATAGATGAATTTGGAGCAGACTCACTAAGATTTAGTCTTGCTGCCATGGCATCACAGGGAAGAGACATTAAGCTATCAATGTCTGTTATCAAGGGATATAGAAATTTCATTAACAAAATATGGAATGCTTCAAGGTTTTTAATGCTTAATTTGGAAGGTTATGATCCAAATTGTACATATGACAAAAATTCTTTATCAATATTTGATAAATGGATTCTTACTAAATTTAATAACATAATACAAGAGACTGACCAGGATTATGACAATTTTGACTATGATAAAGTAGCAAATAGGGTATATCAGTTTATCTGGGGTGACTTCTGCGACTGGTATATTGAAATATCAAAATCAAAATTAAGGTCTGAAGACAATACTCAAAGGCAAAATACACAAAACATTCTTGTAAAACTACTAGTAAATTCTCTTCAGCTAATGCATCCTTTTACTCCTTTTATAACAGAAGAAATATTCAGCATGTTAAGAAACTTTGGAGTAAGTATTGTTGATAATAAAGGCAATGTTACTGAGAGCCTTGTAGTAAGTTCATACCCTATAAACAATGAATCTGAAATATTCGATGATGAGTATAAAGAAGTAGAATTCTTAAAACAGATTGTAATATCCATTAGAAACATCAGGGCTGAGCTTGATGTAAAACCTTCACAAAAAATAAAAATATTTGTTAACACTGAAAGTGAAGAATTAGAAAACCTAATATCTCATAATAAACAATTTATATACGAACTTGCTAAAGTTGACTCAATAGAATTTATAAAAGATGAAAAACCGCAAAACTGTGTCTCTCAGGTTTTAAGCGGTGTTCAGATATTTGTGCCCGAAGAAGGTTTAGTCGATATTGATAATGAAATATCAAGAATGAACAAAGAAATAGAGAAGATAGATAAAGATCTGGTTGTAATTGAAAACAAGTTAAGTAACAAAAAGTTTATTGAGCGTGCACCAAAAGAGATAGTGGATAAAGAGAAGGGTAAATTAATAGAACTAACAGATAAAAAAGCAGTTATAAAAGAAAATATCGACCGGTTATCTGAGAAAAAGTAAAATTCAGTAACTAAATATTATCTTTCAAACAGATGGAGCTGCTTGAGTTTATCAGTCTTGTCTACAAGCTGTTCTGGATATGAGCCTGTAAAACATGCATTACAAAAATTAGAGCCGCAAGTAGTCGGGTTTGACCTTTCCACAGCTTCAATTATTCCAGAAAGACTTAAATAACCAAGACTATCAGAAGTAATGTATTTATTTATTTCCTCAACAGAGAGTGAGTTTGCTATAAGCTCTCCATCGTTTGGAGTATCCACTCCATAATAGCAGCTATATTTCATAGGAGGTGAACTTATTCGCATATGAACTTCCTTGGCGCCTGCATTTTGGAGCATCTTTACAATTTTTCTGCTAGTAGTTCCTCTTACTATTGAATCATCTACTATAACAAGCCTTTTACCATCTATTACATTTCTTATAGCGTTTAGTTTAAGCTTTACTCCAAAATTTCTAATAACCTGTCTTGGTTCGATAAATGTTCTTCCCATATAGTGACTTCTTAGGAGTCCAAGCTCGAGCGGAAGGCCTGATTGTTCCGAATAACCTATTGCTGCCGGTACGCCTGAATCTGGTACGGCTATAACGATATCAGCATCTGCAGGTTGTTCTATAGCAAGCTGTCTTCCAAATTCCTTTCTTACTTTGTATACATTATCTCCAAATAGATAGCTGTCAGGCCTTGCAAAATAAATGTGTTCAAAAATACAGTGTTTAGATTTTGTTTCAGGAAACGGTTTTAATGATTCTATGCCGTCTTCATTAATTATTAATAGCTCTCCGGGTTCTATTTCTCTTATGAAATCTGCCTCTATAAGATCAAACGAACAGGATTCGGATGATACAATGTATGAATTTCCAAGTTTTCCCAAAACCAGAGGTCTGAAACCATAGGGATCTCTGCAGGCAATTATAGATTCTGGTGTTAAGAAAAGTAAAGAATAGGCCCCCTTGCATTTGAGAAGAGCTTCAATAACACGTTTCTTTAAAGTCTGTTCTTTGGATTTAGCTATGAAATGTAATATTACTTCTGTGTCTGTAGTAGTCTGAAATATAGAACCGTCAGATTCAAGCTCTTCCCTCAGGGTTCTAGCATTTGTAAGGTTGCCGTTATGCGCTACTGCAATTTGCTGTCCTTTGGAATGGTTTATGACAAGAGGCTGAGAGTTTTTATGGTGGCTCATTCCTGCAGTTGAATACCTCACATGGCCGATTGCATTATTACCTTTTAGTTTATTAATTACCTCTTCTGTGAAAATGTCTGAAACAAGACCCATTTCCTTATGTTCATAGAGCAGACCATCGTCAGATGTAACTATGCCTGCACTTTCCTGACCTCTATGCTGCAAAGCATGCAGCCCCAAGTATGTGATGTTAGAAGCTTCGGGATGACCAAAAATACCGAATACGCCGCATTCTTCTCTTATTTTAGCCATTATTTTTCAGTAATTCAATAAACCCGGTGTCCCAGGCATCGAAAGCTTCTTTTACAGGCATATTAATTAGATTTTCAATCACTAAGCTATCCCCCCCGGTTGTTCCAAGGAGATGAAATTCCATTTCATGCTTATTTAATACTTTTTCAAATTTTGCTAATTTTTTCTTATCTAAAGATACTATTACTCTTGACTGAGACTCAGAGAATAAAAATGCATCCTCAGTTAATGAGTTTGGAAGCGGATTTTCAATTTTGATTCCTATTTGGCCTTCTGGTGTAAAACATGATTCAGCTAAAGCCGTTATAAGGCCTCCTTCTGAAATATCGTGTGCGCAATTAAGTATACCATCTTGTATCAATTCCAATAATATATTTATAAGTTTTTTTTCTGATTCTAGATTCAATTCGGGTGCTCTGCTTAACAGGTGAGGGTTTTGGAGATTTAAAAATTCACTGCCACCAAATTCTTCGTATGTATTTCCAATCTGTATGATTAAATCGTTTTCATTTTTAAACCACTGATTTATTATCTTCGATGAATCTTCAATGAGTCCAACCATACCAATTGTAGGGGTAGGGTAGATTGCTTCATTTCCTGTCTGGTTATATAAACTCACATTTCCGCTTACTATTGGAGTACCCAGAAAAGTAGCGGCTTTTGATATTCCGTTTATTGATTCTTTAAACTGCCACATTATCTCAGGATTTTCGGGATTGCCAAAATTAAGGCAGTCAGTGATAGCAAGAGGAACAGCTCCCGAGCAGGCAAGGTTCCTTGCGCTTTCAGCAACTGCAATCATGGAGCCAGTATAAGGGGTTAGATAACAATACTTTGAATTGCAGTTGGTTGTCATTGCAATAGATTTATCTGTTCCTTTTATTCTCACAATAGAAGCATCGGAGCCCGGAGGGCAGACTGTGTTTGTTCTAACCATATGATCATACTGCTCAATTACCCAGTTTTTGTTGCACAGGTTAGGTGACGATAGAAGCTGTATAACCGTATCGTTGAAATTGTCAGGTTTTTTATAATTAACGCTGTCTTTAATTTGTGATAAATATTCGGGCTTAGAATATTCCCTGTCGTAATAAGGAGCTTCATTTGTGATGATATCAACTGGAAGATCACACTCTACACTGCCATCTTTGGTTAAAATCAAGCTCCTTTTTTCGATAACGTTACCGATTACAGAAGAATCAAGGTTCCATTTCTTAAAAATATTTTCTGCTACATGTTCCTTTCCTTGTTTTAGTACAATTAGCATCCTTTCCTGAGATTCAGAAAGCATCATCTCATAAGGAGTCATGCCTTTTTCTCTGCATGGGATTTGGTTTACATCTATTTCAATTCCGGTTTCTGCTCTTTCTGCCATCTCTGTTGATGATGACGTAAGCCCGGCAGCCCCCATATCCTGTATACCTACGACTGCATCTGTTTTGAATAGTTCGAGGCAGGCTTCCAAAAGCAGCTTTTCTGTAAATGGATCACCAACCTGAACTGCGGGGCGTTTTTCTTCAGATTCTTCAGTGAAAGTTTCTGAAGCCATTACTGCTCCGTGTATGCCGTCTCTTCCGGTTTTGGAGCCTACATAAAACACCGGATTTCCTACACCTGTGGCATATCCCCTGAATATCTCAGTTGTTTTTGTAATTCCAAGTGCAAATACATTAACAAGAGGATTTCCATCATAGCAGCTGTTAAAATAAATTTCTCCTCCAATGGTTGGAATTCCGATGCAGTTTCCATAACCCGCAATTCCTGAGACAACTCCTTCAACAAGATATTTTGTCTTTGAAAGTCGGGGATTACCGAATCGAAGAGAGTCTAAAAGTGCTATGGGTCTAGCACCCATTGTAAAAATGTCTCTAAGTATTCCTCCAACACCAGTGGCAGCTCCCTGATAAGGTTCAATAAATGAAGGGTGATTATGGCTTTCCATCTTAAATACTGCGCATAGTCCATCGCCTATATCTACAATGCCTGCATTTTCTCCTGGTCCCTGAATTACCTTATCCCCTGTAGTAGGCAGTCTTTTTAGATGAATCCTTGAGCTTTTATAAGAGCAGTGCTCAGACCACATGGCAGACATTATTCCAATTTCTGTATAATTGGGTTCTCTACCTATGAATTTAACAATTTTTTTATATTCCTGCTCAGTAAGCCCGTGGCTTATAGCAATATCCTGATTTCCCATAAAAGATATATTATTTAGATGAGGTGAATTAAAAAAAGGATAAAAATAAATGTTTTATATTAAAAAGTAAATATTTAAAATATATATAATTGGAATCTGAGTTAATTAGTAGCTATATCTATACATATCAAAGATTCCAGATTTTTCCTCAACTCCATTAGTGAGTCTATAAATCTTATATTTTCATTTAATAAAAAAGGTTTATAATTAGGCGCAGCTCTACCTCCGATAAATATTGTGATATTATCTGGAAGAAGAGTAGTTAGTCTTTTAAGCTCTTCCAATACACTTGAATCAAAATTGGGATATACAACGCTAAGAGCAACAACATTAGCATTATTAGCTACTGCTGCAGCTGCTATTTCTTCACTTGGAAGGTTGGCGCCCAGATACTTTACATTCCATCCTTCAGTGGCTGCGGTGCAGGCAACCAGTATTGATCCCAGTTCATGTATCTGTCCAAACGGGGTAGTGACTACTATGGTCTGTGAGCTGCCATAAGCAGTAGAGCTGTTAATGAGATTTCCAATGAAGGTTCTTATTAAATTGGATGTAAGGTGTTCGTGTGCTATTCTTAGGTTGCCTTCGCGCCAAAGCTCACCAATTTGTTCCATGAGTGGTACAAGTAATTTATTTATAAACCCAATATTTCCTAATTCAATATGAGCTTTAGTGAATATTTGCTGTAGTTTTGAAGAATTATAATTTAGTATGCTATCGATACTGTCTTTAACATAGTTAGTAGCTTCATTATTTGTGTAGATAATATCTTTTGATCTGGATTCGCTTTTTGGAGATTGTTCTATTAGTTCCATTAGCTCTAAATCCGTTAAATTAGCTATGTTGCTTATAGTATGACCTGAATCACAAAGAGTTTTTAGATTAGCTAATCTTGCAATATGGCTTTGTGTATATAGCCGCCTGTTAGTTTGTGTTCTAATTGGTGTAACTGCTGAATATCTCTTTTGCCATGCCCTAATCGCGTGAGCTGATAGTCCGGTCTTTTTAGATACAATACTTATCCCAAACATTTTCTCTGTCATAGTTGAATCGTATCAAGTTGTCTAATATTTGTCAAGCATATATAAGATAAATCGATCATTGTTTAGATTATAACACTGCAATTAATCAAATAATCAAAATTAATATTGACATATGCTAGACATTGCTTAATAATATACACAATATATCGACAAGCGAGGTGGAAAACAATGTGTCTAAATAATAGGGAATCTTCAAATCTATTAGATAAAAGTAAAATGCACAGTGAAAATATATTAAATTTTGAGAAAACGGAATTGCAATCTATCGAAAACGTCATCATGCAAACGCATGAAGATAAAATAACAACTAAACAAGATATAAAAGCTGTTAAAAAAAATAAACAATCAAAAAAATCAATAATTCAGAATACTAGCTATCAGAACTTATATTTTGATGAACTTTCTAATCTAACTTTATTAAATACTGAGCAGGAAAAAGAACTATCTTCAAATATTATAGAGTGTAAAAACAAGATTTTAGAATTAAACAAGGCAAAAAATAATATAGAGCAATCCAGGGAGCAAAATAAGAAAGAATTAAAAAGAATAGCTATTGCACTGCAAAAGTATCAGATAAAAGAGCTTGAGTACAAGCAAAAGTTTATTAGTTCTAATCTAAGACTTGTTGTTTCTTTTGCAAAGAGATATACAGGAAATGGAATGTCTTTGTTAGATATGATTCAGGAAGGAAATCTTGGTTTAATAAGGGCTGTAGAGAAATATGATTATAGAAAAGGTGTTAAATTTTCTACCTATGCGGCTTGGTGGATAATACAAAATATTACAAGAGCCTTAATTGAAAAATCAAAGTTGATTAAAATTCCACATTATCTTATTGAAAAAAGGGCTAAAATATTTAAACTTAGAGATAGGATACTTGAAGAAACCGGAACCGAGCCTATGGTAGAAGACATTGCCGAGCAGCTTGAAATTAACCCTGATGGAGTAAGGGAAATATTATACTCTAATTCTACTGTTAGTTCGCTTGACGCCCCAGTGTCTCTAAATGAATCGATTACACACAAAGATTTTTTAGAGGATAAAGGAGCAATTAGTCAGGAAGATGTGGTTAACAGCATGGAGAACATAAAGATTCTCAGCAAATGTATCAAGCTTCTGGATGAAAGAGAAAGAAATGTTTTAACGATGAGATTTGGTCTTAAAAACTCAAAAGTACTTACGCTCGATGAGATCGGGAAAAGGTATAGCCTTACACGTGAGAGAATTAGACAGATTGAAAAAACAGCTATCTCTAAAATAAAAAATTGTTCTGATGGTAAAATTTATTTTGTGCAGAATAATTAAGTAATTGATATTTTTAATGTAGATTATTTGATATGAATATTGCAATCACCGGTGCAACCGGACTTATTGGGCAAAACTTAAGCCAATTTCTTGAACGAAATGGACACAAGGTCTCTAAGCTCAGTAGATCAAAAACTAATGTTAAGGACTTTGTTCATTTTGATTACAAATCCAAAGAAATTGAATTGGATAAACTTGAGCATGTAGATGTTATTGTTCATTTAGCTGGGGAGAGTATTGCTGGGTATTGGACTAAACATAAAAAAGAAGAAATTAAAACAAGCAGGGTAGAAGGCACAAGGTTTTTAGTTAATAGTATTTTGAAACTGCAAAATAAACCAAAGCATTTTATCTGTGCTTCTGCAATTGGCGCATATGGTAACCGTGATGATGAGATAGTTGATGAGAAAAGTGATTACGGTAATGGATTCTTGGCTGATATATCAAAAGATTGGGAAAATGAAGCCTCGGTTTTAGAAAGTCACAACATACGTGTGGTAAATTTACGTATAGGTCTGGTGTTGTCTAATCTGGGCGGAGCACTCAAGTCTATGCTTTTACCTTTTAAAATGGGTGTGGGTGGTAAACTTGGTTCCGGTCAGCAGTACATGAGCTGGGTTATGCTTGAAGACGTTGTAGGCGCTATTGATTTTATTATCAACAATAAGGATATTAATGGTCCTGTAAATATTGTAGCTCCTAAACCGGTTACTAATGAGCAGTTTACTAAAGAGTTGGGAAAGGCCCTCGGAAGGCCAACAATACTTAACGTTCCCGCATTTGTTCTAAATACCCTGGTTCCCGATATGGCAAAAGAAATAATCCTTAGCAGTACAAGGGCAGTGCCTCAAAAACTGCTAGATAAAGGTTATCAATTTCAATATACAGATATTGATAGTGCATTTGATTATTTGTTAAATTAGATATTTCAATCTATATTGATCTGCTGATGAGTGTAAAAGATTTCAATAAACAATATATATATTCCGAATTGTTAGAATCTCAAATAGATCCGGATCCTATAAAGCAGTTTGAGATGTGGTTTAAAGAATCAGCTGATAAAGGTATAAAATATCCTAATGCTTTTGCCCTCTCTACCTCTACGCTTGATGGCAAGCCTAACTCAAGATTCGTGCTCCTTAAAGGGTTTGATAAAAGTGGTTTTGTCTTTTATACCAATACTGAGAGTGTTAAGGGAGAAGAAATAAATGATAACCCAAACGCATCTATGGTATTTTGGTGGGATATGGTGGAAAGACAGGTACGAATAAATGGAACTATTAATCTTGTAAGCGATGAAGAGGCTGATGAATATTTCAAATCAAGACCCAGAGGCAGTCAGCTTGGTGCCTGGGCTTCTAAACAAAGCACTGTAATAGAGAATAGGGATTCTATAGATCAATCTTATGCTCAAGTAGAGAAGAAATACGAAGGTAAAGATATTCCCAGACCCCCGTATTGGCATGGATACAGGCTCAGGCCCGACTCAATTGAGTTCTGGCAGGGCAGGCCCGACAGACTTCATGACAGACTTAGATATAGATTACAAAAAGAAGATAAATGGATTATCGAACGACTCTGTCCTTAAGATTTTTCAGATTCCATTCCATTATAAATTCATAAATGACTGAAGACTCTAACAATCAACACCGTGTAGTTATAATAGGTGGCGGCTTTGGCGGACTATATGCAGCCAAAGAACTTGGCGATACTAATATTAAATTAACCCTGGTTGATAGGAGAAATTTTCATTTATTCCAGCCACTTCTTTATCAGGTAGCTACAGGAGGGTTGTCCCCAGGAGATATTGCCTCTCCACTTAGAGCAGTACTAAATAAACAAAATAATACTAAGGTATATAAATCAGAGGTTATCGATATAGACGTTGAGGCAAAAAAAGTTGTACTGAGATACAGGACAATTCCTTATGACACTTTAATAGTCGCTTCAGGTTCAAGCCATCATTATTTTGGAAATGATAACTGGGCTATTTATGCACCTGGATTAAAGACAATTGAAGATGCCCTAGAGTTTAGAAAACGTATTTTCTTTGCTTTTGAGTGCGCCGAAAAAATAACTGATCCTAAAGAGCAGGAATCATGGATGACATTTGTGGTGATTGGAGGAGGGCCCACGGGTGTTGAGCTTGCCGGTGCTCTAGGGGAGCTTGCTAATACTACTCTGAGTAAGGACTTCAGGAATATAGACACAACAAAAACAAAAATAATTCTTCTCGAGGCTACGGATAAGATCCTACAGACATATCCTGAAAAGTTATCAAATGATGCTGTTAAATCTCTACAAAAATTGGGAGTAACTGTTCAAACAGGCTCCTTTGTAACAGCAATTGATGAAAATAAAGTAACACTAAAAAAATCCGATAGGTCTCAAATAATAAATTCTAAAACAGTACTTTGGGCAGCTGGGGTTAGAGCGTCCAGACTTGGAAGGGTTTTACATAAAAGAACAGGGGTAGAGATTGATAATATTGGCAGGGTAATGGTTAATAATGATTTAACCATTGATAACCATCCTGAAATATTTGTCATAGGTGATTTGGCAAACTTTTCACATCAAACAGGCCATGCTCTTCCGGGAGTGGCTCCTGTAGCAATGCAGCAGGGGATGTATACCGCCAGGTTAATTAAAAAAAGATTGAACTCTGAACAATTTAAACCGTTTATATATACTGACAAGGGAAGCCTTGCTGTAATCGGTAGGAATAGTGCTGTTGCAAGTATAGGTAGATTTAAAGTAAAAGGGTTCATTGCCTGGCTTATCTGGCTTTTTATACATATTAGATATTTGGTTGAATATGATAATAAAATACTGGTTCTTACACAGTGGGCCTGGAATTATTTTACAAGAAAAAGAGGAGCACGACTGGTGACTGGTACAGATCATCTGGAAATATTAAAAAAGGAAGAACAGGAAATAAATAATAATTTAAAATAAATGATCCAGATATTTGATTTTATCTGATTTATAGTTCAAAATTAAGTAAAATTCTTAAGTTTAGGAGGAAAAGATGAGAAACATCTTATTCGCAAGTTTACTATGTTTTAGTTTTCTAGTTGTTTCGTGTGAAAAAACACAAGAGGTAGTAGAAGATGCCAAAGAAACAACAGAAAAAGTAGTAGAAGATACAAAGGAGATGGCAGGTGATGCCGCAGACGCAGTAAAAGATACAGCTGATGAAGCCATTGAAGCAGCGGGTGATGCGGTTGATGCCGCCGGAGACGCCGCAGCAGATGCCGCAGACGCAGCAAAAGATACAGCAGGAGAAGCCATGGACGCCGCCGGGGAAGCAGCTGACGCCGCAGCCGATACTGCAGGAGAAATGAAAAAAGAAGCCGGAGAAATGGTTGATAATGCTGGTGATCTAGCAGATGATGCAGTAGACGCTGCAGGAGATGCAGCAATGGACGCAGCTAAAGACGCTGCCGGAGACGCAGCAATGGACGCAGCTAAAGACGCCGCCGGAGACGCAGCAATGGACGCAGCTAAAGACGCAGCCGGAGACGCTGCAAAAGACGCTGCGGGCTATTAAAATATCCAGTTAAAAAAAATAAGTAATACTTCTATTAAAATATTTTAAAAACTCATGTAGGGGAACATCTAGCTAAGATGTTCCCCTATTTTTTTATCAGAATACAACAAACTATACTATGTCGTTGAATAAAATTGCTCTAAGACTAAGAGAAAGTGAAAAGCAAATTGTAAATGAAATACTTTGTGCAAATCCTTACAATATAGAGTTTATTACAAATAAGATTGAACAACTTAGTGAATCTTTTAGTTTAGATTCAATACTAGAAATATTATTCAGGCAACAGGCAAATTGTGGTTTTGTACTCTCACAGCCTGATTCAGATGAATTGATAGAATCAAAGTACATTCTTGATTCACTGACAGGTATTAAATTTAAAGTACAATGGAATCCTAATAGAGAATTAAGGCTCAATCATGAACTATTGATTGAAAGAGGGGTTATTAATATAAATATAGATAACAACCTTTTAGTTAATAGGAATAATCAAGGAAAGGCATGCTATCTTTGTAGTGAAAATATAAAACTTCAAAATCCTCTTGAAATATTACTGCCGTTCAAACTTTCAGGTGAAAAGTATTTTTGTGGAGCCAATTTTTCACCTATTACGAATAAACATTTCACGATTATGTCTGAAGAACATAAACCACAGCAATACGACTCACAAGTGATTTTAGCCATGATAGATTTTGTAACACAATCAAACGGAAAATTCAGGACAATCTTTAATGGAAAAGCCGGAGCATCTATTCTTGAACATTTACACATTCAGGCAACGACAGAATTATTTCCAATAGAAGATATCAATATCTCAAATAATAATCTCGTATCAACTATATCTAATACGAATATATATAAACCTGATTATTATCTACCACTATTAATATTAGAGAGTGAAAACACTGAAACAATTTCAATAATATCTGATAAACTGATTAACCAGTGGGAAACACAAAATTCTGAATATCATACAGTAAACATAGTCGCACACAAAAACAATGAGAAGTATAGAATCTATATTTATTTAAGAGACACAAGAAAATTAAAAGGTACAGGAAAAATTGGTGATATGGGAACATTTGAGTGTAGTGGTTTGCTGGTCTTATCTGCTGGAGATAAAGATTCCAAAAAGGGAATAACAGGAGAAAGGTGTTTATATGAGCAAGCAGACCTTGGCAAGATTAAAAAGTTGTTACAAGAAATAGCTCCAACTGATCATTTTGACTTAACTAATTTTATTTCTGAAAACCATAAGTAATAGTAAAGTGACAATATTATGTCTATATTAAAAAATTAATATATAGAATTAATATAATACTATGGCTGAACAATGCACAATTTGTTCACTTTGTGGTAGAAATCTGGTGGCACCATTTGATAAACATCACATAGTACCCAAAAGTAAAGGAGGTAGGCAAACGGTATATCTGCATAAAATATGCCATAGAAAAATTCATTCGTTATTAAGCGAAGCTGAATTAAAGCAAGTATTTAACTCTATAGATAAACTAAAAGCACACCCTGAAATTAGTAAATTCATAAAATGGATTTCCAATAAACCCCCATCTTTATATAAACGTACAAGGAAAAAGAATTATAAATAGATAACTTCTAAATAATAAAACTAATTATTCGGCCAGAGTTTCAAGTACCTGATCTACTATTACAAGCTGATCAAAATCATCACCAAGTTGATTCTTGAGTTCAAACATATAGGTTGTAACCCCATTCAACCTCTGTGCGAGTACAGTGGATAGATGTAATGGGATTTCAATATTTGATCTTAAAAATTCCATGGGATCTTCTATTACATATAATCTTGATAACGATAGGGCCATGACACTAGCAAGGTGGGGAATGTCCAGTAAGGCAGATATTTCACCAAATATCGAACCCGGCTCAGATACTTTATTGATCTGGAATCCTTGTTTAACTATTTCAAATTCACCTTCAATAAGGATAAAGAAAAGCCCAGAGCGGGTACCTTCTTCGAGTAAATATTCACCAGGTTTTAGTGATAGTTCGGGAAAATCTCTGCAATAGTCTAGTAAATTAATCAATTATTATTTCACCCTTAAACATATTGTATGATAATAGAATATTATCTAAATTATATCCAGTAATAATTAAAGGAGCTCGCATAGGACAGCAAAGTATACTAAGCTGAAACTATGCAAAAGAAGTTACTTAAGAATACAAAACTATCAAATAGTAAGATAAGCAAGCTAATACAAATGTTTGTATTGGAAGTGCCGGCATGTAAAGCGG